>CAIPGJ010000231.1 GCA_903864555.1 uncultured Pseudomonadota bacterium
CAGCCGTTTCAGCGTCGGGCGGCGGCGGCACGTCGGCGGCCAGCGCCAGCACCAGCACCTGCCGGTGCTTGTCGGTGCCGGCAATGGGCACGCACTGGATCTTGGCAAAGGCATAGGCCTGGTCGCGCTCGACACGCGTCACCTTGGCCACGGGCAAGCCTGGTGGGTAGATGCCATCCATGCCCGAGGTCACCAGCACGTCGCCGTTCTGGATGTCGGCATTGGCGGCCATGAAGCGCAGGTCCAGCGCGGCGCCATCGCCATAGGCAATGGCGCGCAGGCCGTTGCGAACCACCTGCACCGGGGTTGCCTGTTCCTTGTCGGTGATCAGCGTGACTTCCGCGAGCATGGGAAACACACGCGTCACCTGGCCGATGACCCCGGTGTCGTCCATCACCGCCTGGCCGGCCAAGATGTCGGTGCCGGTGCCCTTGTCGATCACCACCTTGCGCGAGAACGGATCGCGGCCCTGAAACAGGATTTCCGCCATGACGGCCGGGCGTGGCGAGCGCTGGCGTGCTTCCAGCAGGCGGCGCAGGTTGTCGTTCTCGGAGGCCAGTGTTTCCAGGGTGAGTGTGTCCTTGGCCGACTGCAGCAGCTTGCTCTGCATGGCATCGTTTTCGCGCTGCAGGCTGCTCTGGCTGGAGAAGTAGCCGGCAATGCCATTGAAGGCGTCGACCGGTGCCAGGGTAAGCCTTTGCAGGGGGTAGACCAACACGCCGAGGGCGCTGCGTACCGCCTCAAGGGCGTGAAAGCGCGCATCGAGCACCATCAGCATCACCGCGATCGCGATGAAGAAGGTCAGGCGGACGAGCGGGGCGGGACCACGGTGGAAGAAGGGTTGTGGCTGGAATTCCATCAGGGTCGGGCGGTCACGGGCTGTCCGCGCGGGGTGGTGGAGGGCGTCATTCTATTTTTTGTATGGCCCACGTTTGTTCCCTTGCCCGTAGTGCTGGTTCCACTGTGTGGATGATGGCAGCTGGCGCCTGTCCTGTCAGTCGTTGGTGAAGATCGAGCCCAGTTTGTCCATTTTCTCCAGTGCTTTTCCGGAGCCGCGCACCACGCAGGTGAGCGGGTCGTCGGCCACGATCACCGGCAGGCCGGTTTCTTCCATCAGCAGCCGGTCGAGGTCGCGCAGCAGCGCGCCGCCGCCGGTAAGCACCATGCCTTTTTCGGCGATGTCGGCCCCCAGTTCAGGCGGTGTCTGCTCCAGCGCCGACTTCACTGCGCTCACGATCTGGTTCAGCGGTTCGGTCAGTGCTTCCAGAATTTCGTTCGAGGAAATCGTGAAGCTGCGCGGGATGCCCTCGGCGAGGTTGCGTCCCTTCACTTCCATCTCCTTTACTTCGGAGCCGGGGAATGCCGAGCCGATTGCCTTCTTGATCATCTCGGCGGTGGTTTCGCCGATCAGCATGCCGTAGTTGCGCCGGATGTAGTTGATGATGGCTTCGTCGAACTTGTCGCCGCCGACGCGCACGCTGCCGGCATACACCATGCCGCCCAGCGAGATCACACCCACTTCGGTGGTGCCCCCGCCGATGTCGACCACCATGGAACCAGTGGCATCGGCCACGGGCATGTCCGCGCCGATGGCCGCGGCCATGGGTTCCTCGATGAGGTAGACCTGCGAAGCGCCGGCGCCGATGGCCGATTCGCGGATGGCACGACGTTCGACCTGGGTGGAGCCGCAGGGCACGCAGATGATGATGCGCGGACTGGGTGAGAGCAGGCGTGACACGTGCACCTTCTTGATGAACTGCTTCAGCATCTGTTCGGTGACGGTGAAGTCGGCGATCACGCCATCCTTCATCGGGCGGATGGCGGTGATGTTGCCTGGCGTCTTGCCCAGCATCATCTTGGCCTCCTTGCCCACGGCCTGTATGGTCTTCTTGCCGCTGGGTCCGCCTTCCTGGCGTATGGCGACAACCGATGGCTCGTCCAGAACGATGCCTTTTCCGCGTACATAAATCAGGGTGTTGGCTGTGCCCAGATCGATGGCGAGGTCATCGGAAAAGTATCCGCGTAAAAAACCGAACATCCCTTTGATTTCCTTGGAAAAGGGTGAGAATCTCAGTGCGTTATAATAACTCAAGAAGCCCTTGTTTTGCGAGAACTTTTCTCATGTCCCTGAGTCTGGAAGAAGTGCGCCGCGTGGCAGCCTTGGCCCGCATCCGTGTCAGCGATGAGGAGGCGCAGGCCACCTGCGCCCAACTCAACAGCATCCTTGACCTGATCGGGCAGATGCAGGCGGTGGATACCACCGGGATCGAGCCGATGTCGCATGCGCTCGATGTGCCGCTGCGCCTGCGCGAAGACAAGGTCACTGACCAGAACCGGCGCGAATTGTTCCAGTCCATCGCTCCCCGCGTCGAAGAGGGCCTGTACCTGGTGCCCAAAGTCATCGAGTGAGAACCCGCAGTGAGGTGTCAGTTGTGAGGAGGACAGGGCGCCGCAACCGGCGCATTGACGTCCCCACACCTCACCCCTTACCGTTCCTGCAATGATCAATCAGTCCCTCAAAGAACTCTCGGTTGCCCTTGCCGCGAGGAAGATTTCCAGTGTCGAACTGGCGAAGCTCTTCCTTCGTCGCATCCATGCCCTGAATGGCGACCTCAATGCCTTCATCACCGTGGATGAAGCGCGCACCCTCGAGCAGGCGCGCGCCGCGGATGAGCGCATCGCGCGTGGCGAGGCGACCAGCCTGACCGGCATACCGGTGGCGCACAAGGACATCTTCTGTGCTCGAGGCTGGCGCACTACCTGCGGCTCGCGCATGCTGGCCAATTTCACCGCCCCGTACGATGCACACCTGATCGAGTCCTTTAATGCGGCCGGCGCGGTGATCCTGGGCAAGACCAACATGGACGAGTTTGCGATGGGCTCCTCCAACGAGACCTCCTGGTTTGGCCCAGTGAAAAATCCCTGGGATCGCACCCGCGTGCCGGGCGGTTCTTCCGGTGGTTCGGCGGCGGCGGTGGCCGCGCGCATGGCCCCGGCGGCCACGGCCACCGACACCGGCGGTTCGATCCGCCAGCCGGCGGCGCTGACCGGGCTGACCGGCATCAAGCCCACCTACGGCCTGGTGTCGCGCTACGGCATGATTGCCTTTGCCTCCAGTCTGGATCAGGCCGGCACGCTCACCCGCAGCGCCGAGGACTCGGCCTTGCTGCTCAATGTCATGGCCGGCTTCGACGATCGCGACTCCACCAGCGTGCAGCGCCCGCGCGAGGACTACACTCGCGACCTTGGCCAGCCGCTGGCCGGCCTGCGCGTCGGTGTGGTGAAGGAGCATTTCGGTGAAGGTCTGTCCCCCGACGTGGGTTCTGCCGTGCAGGCCTCGCTGCAGGAGCTGCAGAAGCTCGGCGCGACGCTGGTCGAAGTCAGCCTGCCCAATGCGGGGCTGGCCATCGCCGCCTATTACGTGATTGCGCCGGCGGAAGCCTCCTCGAACCTCTCCCGTTTTGACGGGGTGCGTTACGGCCATCGTGCCGCGGAATATGGCGACCTGGCCGAGATGTACTCGAAGTCGCGCGCCGAAGGCTTTGGCGCCGAGGTCAAGCGCCGCATCCTCATCGGCACCTATGTGCTGTCGCACGGCTATTACGATGCCTACTACGTGAAGGCGCAGAAGCTGCGCCGTCTGATCGCCGCGGATTTTGCCGAGGCCTTCAGGCAGTGCGATGTGGTGGCGGGCCCGACTTCGCCCATCGTCGCCTTCGAGCTGGGGGCCAAGGCTGCCGACCCGGTGCAGATGTACCTGAACGACGTGTACACCATCCCGGCCAACCTGGCGGGCCTGCCGGGGATGTCGCTGCCCTGCGGTTTCGGCGACCAGGGATTGCCCGCCGGACTGCATCTGGTCGGGGATTATTTTTCGGAAGCGAAGATGCTGCGCATCGCGCACCAATACCAGCAGGCCACCGGGTGGCACCTGCGTTCGCCGGAGGTTTGATCATGGCCGGCCCTTCAAGCCAGTGGGAAATCGTCATCGGGCTGGAGACCCACGCCCAGCTGTCCACCGTGTCGAAGATTTTCTCCGGTGCCTCCACGGCCTTCGGCGCAGCGGCCAACACCCAGGCGAGCGCGGTGGACATTGCGCTGCCCGGCGTGCTGCCGGTGGCGAACAAGGGTGCCGTGGAGCGGGCCATCCGCTTCGGCTTGGCGGCCAATGGCGGCAGCGCCGACCACATCAACCGCCGGTCGGTGTTTGCCCGCAAGAATTACTTCTATCCGGACCTGCCCAAGGGTTACCAGATCAGCCAGTACGAGACGCCCGTGGTGACCGGCGGCGAGATCGCCATCGTGTCGCCGACGCGGGGTGAGATCACGGTGCGCCTGACGCGCGCGCATCTGGAAGAGGATGCCGGCAAGTCCCTGCACGAGGACTTCCAGGGCATGAGCGGCATCGACCTGAACCGTGCCGGCACGCCGCTGCTGGAGATCGTTTCCGAGCCGGACATGTGCTCGGCCGAGGAGGCGGTGGTCTATGCCCGGGCCTTGCACGTGCTGGTGCGCTGGATCGGCATCTGTGACGGCAACATGCAGGAAGGCAGTTTTCGCTGCGATGCCAATGTGTCGGTGCGCCGTCCCGGCGGGCCGCTGGGCACGCGGCGCGAGATCAAGAACCTCAATTCCTTCCGCTTCCTGCAGCAGGCCATCGAATACGAGGCGCGCTGGCAGATCGAGACCATCGAGGATGGCGGCACCATCCAGCAGGCCACCGTGTTGTTCGACCCGGATTCCGGCAAGACGCGCGCCATGCGCAGCAAGGAAGACGCGCACGATTACCGCTACTTCCCCGATCCGGACCTGCTGCCGCTGGTGATCGACGATGCCTGGATAGACCGGGTGCGCGGCGAATTGCCGGAGCTGCCCGCGCAGAAGCGCGCACGCTATGCCGCCGACTGGGGCCTGTCGGCCGCCGATGCGCTGTCCCTCACGCAGTCGCGTGAGACCGCCGAGTATTTCGAGCAGGTGGTGGCCACGCTGGGCGGTGAGGCCGCCAAGATGGCGGCCAACTGGATCATGGGCGAGGTTTCTGCCGGACTCAATCGCGGCAACCTCGACATCGGCCAGTCGCCTGTCAACAGCGCGCAACTGGCCGGACTCATTCGCCGCATCCGGGACAACACCCTCTCTGGCAAGCTGGCCAAGGAGGTGTTCGACGCCTTGTGGGCGGGCGAGGCCGCGGGGGATCAGAGCGACCAGGCCGCTGATGCCATCATCGACAAGCGCGGGCTGAAGCAGATTTCCGACAGCGGCGAGATCGAGAAAATCGTCGACGAGGTGCTGGCGGCCAATGCACGGTCGGTCGAGGAATTTCGCGCCGGCAAGGAGAAGGCCTTCAATGCACTGGTTGGCCAGGTGATGAAGGCCTCCAGGGGCAAGGCCAATCCCGGACAGGTCAACGAGATCCTCAAGCGCAAGTTGTCCTGAGATACAAGGTTCGGACGCGGCCCCCACGGTCCGCGCCGCTTTGTCCAGATACTCGCGGGGCATGCGCAACAATGCCGGCCCTGTTGCTGATACAGGAGGGGAGCCAGCATGGCCGCGAATCTCAAACCCGGGCCGGATATCGTGGTCGAGCGCAATGTCATGGTGGCCATGCGCGATGGCGTGCGCCTGGCCACCGACATCCACCGTCCGGCGCGCGATGGCGTGGCGCTGCCCGGCCCCTTTCCGGTGCTCGTCGAGCGCACGCCTTATGACAAGGCCGGCACGCGTGCCGGCGAGCGCACCGCCGCCGATCCGCGCCCGCTGACGCGCGATGAAGTCGCCGCGCATTTCGTGCGCCACGGCTATGTCGTGGTGCTGCAGGACCTGCGCGGGCGTTACGGCTCCGAGGGCGTGTTCACCAAGTACATTGGCGAGGCGGCCGATGGCTACGACACTCTGGGCTGGATCGTGCAGCAGCCCTGGTGCAATGGCGGCATTGGCACTTTCGGCCTGTCCTATTCGGCGCATACCCAGACGGCCATGATCAGCCTGCGTCCGCCGGGACTGAAGGCGATGTTCCTCGACTGCGGTGGCTTCTCCAATGCCTATCGCGGCGGGGCCCGCCAGGGCGGTGCCTTCGAACTGAAGCAGGCAACCTGGGCCTTCAAGCACGCGGCACTGAGCCCGGTGGCGCAGGCCGATCCGGTGATCCTGGCGGCCATGAAGAAGGAGGACATCCGTGCCTGGTTCCAGGCCATGCCCTGGAAGCGCGGCCATTCGCCGCTGCGCTGGGTGCCGGAATACGAAGAGTACTTCTTCGACCAGTGGGAGCGCGGGCGCTTCGATGATTACTGGCGCCAGCCCGAGCTCTGGGCGGCGGGGCACTACGACGCCTTCAACGGCATCCCCGTGATGCTGATGTGTGGCTGGTGGGATCCGTATGCGCAGACCACTACCGACAACTACACCGGCATCAGCTCACAGCCCGAGGGCAGGGCCTGCATGGTGATGGGCCCGTGGACCCATGGCCAGCACAGCGTCACCCATGCCGGGGATGTGGATTTCGGTCCCGCCGCCATCATGGAAGGACAGATCGCCAAGGATTACCTGGCGATGCGTCTGGACTGGTTCGAGCGCTGGCTCAAGCCCGCAGCCACGCCGGCGCCGCTGCCTGCAGTGCGTTATTTCCGCATGGGCGGCGGTTCCGGCCGCCTCAATGCCGAGGGTCGGCTGGAGCATGGCGGGCAATGGCGTTCGGGTGCCCACTGGCCCTTGCCGCAGGGCGCGTTCAGCCCCTATTACCTGCATGAGGACGGCACGCTGCGCATCCAGCCCCCGTCAGCCGTGACGGCTTCGCGCGCCTATGACTATGACCCGTCCAATCCGGTGCCCACCATCGGCGGGCAGATCACCTCGGGCGAGCCGCTGATGCAGCCGGGACCTTACGATCAGCGCACCAGCGAGAAGCTCTATGGCGCGAAGCCGCCCTTCCTGCCGCTGTCGGCACGCCACGACGTGCTGGTGTTCGAGACGCCGACGCTGGAACAGGATGTCGAGGTGACCGGACCGATTTCGGTGAAGCTGTGGATTTCCTCCAGCGCACCGGACACCGATTTCACCGCCAAACTGATCGACTGGCATCCGCCCAGCGCGGATTATCCCCAGGGTTACGCCATGAACCTCACCAGCGGCATCCTGCGCTGCCGCTACCGCCAGTCCTGGGAGCGCGAGACCTTCCTCTCGCCCGGCGAGGTGGCGGAAATCCTCATCGAGCCCATGCCCACATCCAACCTGTTTAGGAAGGGCCATCGTATCCGCCTCGACATCTCCAGCAGCAACTTCCCGCATTTCGATGTCAATCCGAATACCGGTGAACCCGAAGGCCGCGCGCAACGCCGCCAACTCGCCATCAATACCGTGCACATGGATCAATCGCGGCCTTCGCACATCGTTCTGCCGGTCGTGCCATTGGACTAGGGGCGCTGGCGGCCCGAACCGGCTGGTCCGCCCGGTCGGCTCAGGCCCGGTTCGAGGCGTGCAGTCGCAGGCTGTGCAGGCGATGCAGGGTGATCTTGCGCACCTCCGCGCGCGACGTCTCGATGTGGCTGCGCAGCATCAGGTTGGCCGCGTCGGCCTTGCGTCGCAGCAGTGCCCGCAGGATCTGACCGTGCTCGGCATAGGTGGCATGGATGCGTTCTGGGCTGGTGAAGTCCAGGCGCCGGATGATGCGGATGCGCTCGGTCACATCGTGGTGCACCCGCGCCATTTCCGTATTGCCCGAGGCCTGCACCAGGGTGGCATGGAAGCGTTCGTCCAGCGCACCGGCCAGGGCCGGATCGTCCAGACGCGCTTCCTGCGGCACCAGCCAGGCTTCCCGAAGTTCTTCCAGCGCGTGCATGGGCACCTGCTCGCACAGGCGTTTGACGGCGGCGGTCTCCAGCACCACGCGCAGGTCATACAGGTTCTCGAAGTGCTCGAAGTCAAAGCCGCGCACCGTCCAGCCGCTGCGGTTGGCGACATCGAGGTAGCCCTCCTGCGCCAGCCGGTGCAGGGCCTCCCGTACCGGAGTGCGTGACACACCCAGGCGCGCGGCAATGTCGTTCTCGCTGAATCGCTCGCCCGGCATCAGCCGGAACTCGAACAGGTCGGACTTCACGCGCGCATGCACCGAATCCGCCAGGCGTTGCGGGAGCACGGCCTGCGCTGCCTCCTGGCTGGCTGCCGGTCGATTCCCTGCATAGTCATTGTTCATCGCTGTCCTCTGCACGCTCATGTGCCACGCTGCACCGCAAGAGTGCGCGGGCACCGTCTGGTGGATTGGCGGGATGCCCTGGATATTGCGGCAACCCCTTTGTTGTCAAAGCCTTGTGCGATCCGCCTCGTTCCCGGCACTGGATGGCACACGCCTTGCGTGCATCTTGCATGCCAGCTTGTATCCCAGGTGGTCCGTTCTGGGTACAGGCATGCCACTTTTTCCGGATACCAGAGGGAGGTCCCAGCATGAAACGTCGCGAGTTCCTGCAATACACCGCCGCCACTGCGGGCAGCATGATGCTGCCGCTGGAGGTCCTGGCGCAGACCGACAGGCGCAAGGAGTTGCTGCTCGTTGCCAATGAAACCGGCCCCAATTCGCTGGACATCCACACCGTCGGGGCGAACCGCCCGGCCTATGGCGTGTCCTGGATCTGTTATGACCGCCTGATGACCTTCGGCACCAAGAAACTGCCCAACGGCCAGATGATGTACGACTACACGAAGCTGGAGCCGGAACTGGCCGAGTCCTGGCAGGTGGCCAAGGACGGCATGTCGGTCACCTTCAAGCTGCGCAAGAACGCAAAATTCCACGACGGCACGCCGGTCACGGCGAAGGACGTGAAGTGGTCCTTTGACCGCATGGTGTCGGTGGGTGGCTTTCCCACCTTCCAGATGGCTGCGGGCTCCATCGAGAAGCCCGAGCAGTTCGTGGTGGTCGATGACCACACCTTCCGGGTGAATTTCATCCGCAAGGACAAGCTGTCCATGATGGACCTGGCCGTGCCGGTGCCGTGCGTGTTCAACGCCGAGCTGGTCAAGAAGCATGTCACGGAAAAGGACCCCTGGGGCCTGGACTGGACCAAGAACAACACCGCGGGCGGCGGTGCCTACAAGCTCGAGTCCTGGAAGCCCGGCCAGGAAATCATCTACGCGCGTAACGACGACTGGAAGTCCGGTGCGCTGCCCAAGATCCGCCGCATCGTGCAGCGTGAAGTGCCTTCCGCCGGCAACCGCCGCGCGCTGCTGGCCAAGGGCGACATCGACATGACCTACGAAATGCCGCCCAAGGACTTCCTGGAAATGTCCCAGGAAAAGGGCAATGTGCGCGTGGTCAGCACGCCGATCGAAAATGCCCTGTGGTACCTGGGCCTGAATGCCACCAAGGCGCCCTTCAACAATCCCAAGGTGCGCCAGGCCGTGGCCTATGCCGTGCCCTACGACAAGATCATGGAAACGGCCATGTACCAGCGCTCCACGAAGATGTGGGGCGACAAGGACAACAAGGCCAATGGCACCGCCTGGCCGCAGCCGCATGGCTATGCCACCAACATCGAGAAGGCCAAGGCGCTGTTGAAGGAGGCCGGTATCACCGAGCCCATCGAAACCACGCTGTCCTTCGATCTCGGTCAGGGCACCGTGTCGGAACCTGCCTGCATACTGATTGCCGAGTCGCTCGGGCAGATCGGCATCAAGTGCACCATCAACAAGGTGCCGGGTGCCAACTGGCGCGCCGCCCTGCTGAAGAAGGACATGCCGATGATCTTCAACCGCTTCGGCGGCTGGCTGAATTACCCGGAGTACTTCTTCTTCTGGGCCTACCACTCGCAGGATGCGGTGTTCAACACCATGTCCTACAAGAATCCGGCCATGGACAAGCTGATCGATGCCTCGCGCTTCGAGCCGGACCGCAAGAAGTACCAGGAGCAGGTGGCGGGCTTCGTCAACGCGGCCTTCGAGGAAGTGCCGCGCATCCCGGTCTCGCAGCCCAACATGGATGTGGCCATGCAAAAGAACATCCAGGGCTACAAGTACTGGTTCCACCTGCAGCCCGACTACCGCAACCTGTCCAAGGCCTGAGCGGGGACGCGATGAAGACCGGCGCCGGATCGGGTGGTGGCATCGGCACGGGGGAGGGCTGCCCGTGCTGAAACTGGTGCTCGGGCGGCTGGCGGGCGCCATTCCCAACATCATCGGGGTGGTCATCGTGACTTTCCTGCTGACGCGGGCGCTGCCGGGCGATCCGGCCGCCTTCTTTGCCGGGCCGGCAGCCACGCCGCAGGCCATCGAAGAGGTGCGCAGGTCCCTCGGGCTGGATCGCAGCCTGCCGGTGCAGTTCGGGGTGTACCTCAAGGATCTGGCCCGCGGCGACATGGGCAATTCCCTGACCACCGGGCAGCCGGTGGTGCGCGAACTGGTCTCGCGCCTGCCCGCTTCGCTGGAACTGACCCTGGCCGGACTGCTGCTGGCCGTGGTGGTGGCGGTGCCGCTGGGTGTGCTGGCCGCCACCCGACCGGGCTCCTGGATAGACCACGGCTGCCGGCTGGTGGCCACCGCCGGTGTGTCGCTGCCCACCTTCTTCACCGGTCTGCTGCTGGCCTACATTTTCTACTTCAAGCTGGGATGGGCGCCCTCGCCGCTGGGGCGGCTGGACCCGACCTTCTCGGCACCACCCACCATCACCGGCTTCCTGCTCATCGACAGCCTGCTGGCGCGTGACCTGGAACTGTTTGCCGCCAGCTTCAAGCAACTGGTGCTGCCTGCCATCACCATGGGCGTGTTCGTCATGGCGCCACTGGCGCGCATGACGCGCGCCTCGATGCTGGGCGTGCTCTCCTCGGATTTCATCCGCACGGCGCGCGCCGCCGGCCTGTCGCGGCCGATGGTGCTTTACGGCTACGCCTTTCGCAATGCGCTGCTGCCTGTGGTGACGACGCTGGGCATGGTGTTCTCCTTCCTGCTCGGATCGAACGTGCTGGTGGAGAAGGTGTTTGCCTGGCCCGGAATAGGCTCCTACGCCATCGAGGCGCTGGTGGCCTCGGACTATGCCCCGGTACAGGGCTTCGTGCTGGCGATGGCGCTG
>CAIPGJ010000232.1 GCA_903864555.1 uncultured Pseudomonadota bacterium
AGCGCGAGCGCAATGGCCGCGGCCGCGCGATCGAAGTGTCCATGCTCGAATCCCTGTACGCGACCCTGCTGCCGTCGGCCGGCCATGTCTATGCCAGCAACACCGTGCCGCAGCGCACCGGCAATCGCCACGTCGCCGATTCCTACGTGCCCTTCGACACCTTCGAGGCGTCCGACGGCTGGTGCGCTATCGTCTGCGCCACCGATGACCACTGGATGAAGCTGACCGAGGCCATGGGTCGTGCGGACCTGCGCGATGACCTGTCGCTGCGCGGTCTGCACGGTCGCATCGCGCGCATCGAGGAACTGACCGGGGAAATTGCCGCCTGGACGGGCCGGCACACCCGCGAGCAGATCACCGAACTGTGCCAGCAATACCGGGTGCCTTCGGCGCCGCTGCGCAATGTCAATGAAGTGCTGGAGGATCCGCACCTGCGGGCCCGCGGTTTTCTCACCGAGTACGTCACGGAGGCCGGAACCGTGGCCCTGCCCAACAGCCCGATGCGCTACGAGGGTTCGGCCATGCGGCCGCTGAGTGCCCCGCCGGGCCTGGGCGAGCACACCGACGAAGTGCTCGCCGAACTGTGCGGACTGGGCGGAGCGGAACTGGCCGAGCTGCGGCGCCAGGGCGTGATCGGGGGCTGAGGCGCAGCCGCTGCAACGGCAATACCGGATGAATCTGCCGCCCGGGGCACACCGGGCGGAAACAACCAGGAGGAGCACCGCATGAAAACCAGGCATGTCGCGCTGATCTGCAGCGCAGCCCTGTCCTTGACGGCAGCAGGCTTAGTGCAGGCGCAGTCGGCTTATCCCAACAAGTCCATCCGCTACATCGTTCCCTACACCCCGGGAGGCACCACCGACATCCTGTCCCGCGCGGTGGGACAGAAGTTTTCCGAAGCCTGGGGCGTTCCGGTGGTCATCGACAACCGTGTCGGCGGCGCCACCAATATCGGGACCGAGATGGCGGCAAAGTCCGCTCCTGATGGCTACACCCTGTTCGCGCCCACGGTGGCCAATGCCATCAACGTGACGCTGTTCCCGAAACTCAATTTCGACATCCTGCGGGATTTCTCGCACATCACCAATCTGGTGAAGATTCCCAACATCATGGTGGTCAATCCCGCTCTGCCGATCAGGAACGTGAAGGAGTTCATCGCCTATGCCAAGGCGCATCCGGACGAACTGCGCTACGGCTCCCCGGGCATAGGCAGTCCCCAGCATCTCGGGGGCGAGCTGTTCAAGGTCATGGCCGACATCAAGATGGTGCATGTGCCCTACAAGGGCGCCGCACCCGCCATCACCGATGCCATTGCCGGCCATATCGGGGTGTATTTCGGCGCCATGGTATCGACCATGCCCCAGGTGAGAAGCGGCAAGCTGCGCATCCTGGGCGTCACAACGCTCAAGCGGGCTGATGCGGCAGCCGATGTCGCGACCTTGCACGAGCAGGGGCTGAGCGGATTCGAAACGGCATCCTTCGTCCTGTTGTCGGCGCCGGCCGGCACTCCGCGCGACATCATCCTGAAGATCCACGGCGAGGCGGTGCGCGCGATCGCCTCGCGCGACATCCGTGAACGCATGATGTCCGAAGGCGGCGAGCTGGTGGGCGATACACCCGAGCAAGTCACTGCCTACCTCAAGGCGGAGATCGACAACTGGGGCAGGGCAGTCCGGGCCTCCGGCGCCAAGCCGGAAGGCTGATGGCATTGCAAGCGCCGATGGAGGCAAGCCGCCTGATGGCTGCGCTGCCCCCGCGACGCACACGAGGACGATGATGTCAGCGACAGGTGTTTGCTGGGGCGACCAGATTGCCGTGGAGGTGATCCGCGGCGTGCCCTACCGTTTGTATACCGAGCGCCCGCGCCGGGTGGAGGACCTGCTGGCCTTCGCCGGCGGCTGGGGCGCGCGGCCGCACATCATCCATGGCGAGCGCGTGTTCAGCTTCGAAGACCTGTACCAGGCCGCCCTGGCCAGGGCGGCCGAGCTGGTGGGTCTGGGTGTGCAGCGCGGTGACCGCATTCTCATCCTTGCCTGGAACAGCCCGGAATGGGTGGCTAATTTCTGGGCCTGCCTGCATGCCGGTGCCGTGCCGGTGTTGGCCAATGCATGGTGGA
>CAIPGJ010000233.1 GCA_903864555.1 uncultured Pseudomonadota bacterium
ATCCTGGGCGGCTTCACCACCTTCTCCGCCTTCGGGGTGGAAACCATCAACCTGCTGCGGCGTGACGAGATCTTCATCGCCCTGACCTACGTCGGCCTGAGCGTCCTCTGCGGCCTGGCGGCACTGTGGCTCGCCTATGCGCTGGTGCACGGGAAGGGGGGGTAGCCATGTTCAGCCAGATCGCATTGCTCACCGCGCCGCTGTTCCTGCTGGTGCTGCTGGGCTACGGGCTGTTGCGCTGGGGCAAGTGGCCGCGCGAGCTGGCCGATGCCCTGACGCGTTTTGTTTTCTCGGTGGCCATCCCGGCGCTGCTGTTTCGCATGATGTCGGGCATATCACAGCTGCCGCCGCCCGACTGGCGGCTGCTGATCGCCTATTTCGGCAGCTGTTTCATCGTGTTTGCCCTGGGGCGCCTCGCCGGGCGCGCGCTGTTCCGCATGGACGGCGTATCGCAGTCGGTATTCGCGCTGGGGGGCATCTTCTCCAACCTGGTGCTGCTGGGCATTCCGTTGTCGCGGCTGACGCTGGGGCCAGAGGCCATGCCCGCGGTGTCGCTGATCATCGTATTCAACGCGCTGACCCTGTGGACGCTGGTGACGCTGTCGGTGGAACTGGCGAAGAACAACAGCGCCTCACTGGCCGGCCTGGGCAAGACGGCGCGAGACGTGCTCACCAATCCCATCATTTTCGGCATCGTCACCGGCACCGCCTTCGGCTTCAGTGGCTTCACCCTGCCGGCGGTGGTGGACCGCACCCTGGCGCTGGTGGCCGAGGCCGCGGCGCCCCTGGCGCTGGTGGCCCTGGGCATGGGCCTGGCGACCTACACCCTGGCCAGCGGCTGGCGCGAGTCCATCGCCGTGTCGGTGCTCAAGGTGGCCATACAGCCGCTGATGGTGTATCTGCTGGCGCGTTTGCTCGATCTGTCGCCGCTGCAAACCCAGGTCGTGGTGCTGCTGGCGGCCTGCCCCACGGGGGCCAACGTCTACCTGATGGCACGGCATTTCAAGACCCAGGAAGCGGCCATCGCTTCCAGCATGGTGCTGTCCACACTGATGGCTTCCCTGGCGGTACCACTGGTCCTTACCTTGACAGCGCCCTGACGTTTTAGGGGCTGATTTTTCCTGTCGGCATAGCCTGTGGATAAGTCTGAATCGGCAATTGAGAAGCTTGTCCGAAAATTGCCTGCAAGGCGCTTGACAATCGGTGTTTGTGCACAGCCCACCCGGGAAACCCAGTATTGATGCGGGTTTACCGGGGTGTCCTCCTTGGTGATATGTAACTAATTGAATAATAACGATTCTAACAATTGACTGGAAAGCGGGCACGGGAAAAATGCCCTTTGAGAATGACTACTTACATGCGCTCACCCAAGCTTGTTCACACTTTTATCCACAGAAATTGTGCATAAGTGATGAGTTCATTTAAATTAAAGGACTTAGGACGACTTTCTGCGATTACGCATGAAACTTGACAAGCAAGTGTCAGAGGCTTCTCTCTGTGGACTAAGTGCATTTTCCCGGCACGCCATTCCAGTACCTTGAAAAAGATTTTTGTCCATGGCCCGGGAAGATTTATTTCGAGCCGAGCCTGCCTGGTGACGGCACAGTCAACGCGCCACCGTCAGGCGCAGCAGGGTGATTTCCGGCGGTGCGCCGAGGCGCAATGGTGGTCCCCAGTAGCCCGTGCCGCGGCTGACATAGATCCACATGTCCTGCAGGCGATGCAGGCCGGCGGTGAAAGGCTGCTGCAACTGCACGAACAGCGGCCAGGGCAGGAACTGCCCCCCGTGCGTATGCCCTGACAACTGCAGGTGAAATCCCAGAGGCACTGCAGCAAAGCAGGAGCGCGGCTGATGGGCGAGCAGCAGCCTCAGTGAGGCCGGTGGTGCGCCGGTGAGGGCCCGCTGCGGATCGCTGGCATGCGCCGGATCGAAATGCGCCGCGGAAAAATCGCTGATGCCGGCTACCAGCACCGTGGCATCGCCATGCTGCAGCAGTACATGCTCGTTCATCAGCACACGCAGCCCCAGCCGCCGCAGTTCGACGATCCAGGCATGGGCGCCCGAGTAGTACTCGTGGTTGCCGGTGACAAAGCAGGCGCCGTGGCGTGCCCGCAGCCCTGACAGCGGTTGCGTGGCGGCCGACAACTGTTCCACGCTGCCATCGACCAGGTCTCCGGTTACGGCAATCAGGTCTGCCGCGAGTGCATTGGCCGCGGCGACGATGCGCTCGACCTCGCGTCGTCCGATGGTGGGCCCGACATGCACGTCGGTGATCTGGACGATGCGAAAGCCGTTCAGCGCGGCTGGCAACCCGCCGATGGGCACCTGCACCTCGCGCACCCGATTGAAACGGCGTGCCGACCACAAGCCGATGATGCTCACGCACAGAGCCGCCGCAGGAATCATCGGGGCACTGCCGGCTGCGAAGCTTTCCATTGCAGCGCCCGGTGCCTGCAGCGGGCCGAGCAGGGAGGCGCCGCCGGCAGCGATCAGCAGCAGGTCGCGCAGCACCGTCAGCACCCACAGCGACGAGAACACCCCCATCAGCAGGAAGCCCGCCCAGGCCAGGCGCTCGCGCCGAGGCGCGGGC
>CAIPGJ010000234.1 GCA_903864555.1 uncultured Pseudomonadota bacterium
ACCCATGGCGCTCCAGGCCTCGCGGACCATGGCGCCGATCATGCGTGGGCCTCTCCGGTACGCTGCGGCAGGGCGGCATCCTGGGTCACCTGGCCATCGACAAACTGCACCAGGCGCCGGGCATGCGCGGCGATGTCGGTCTCGTGCGTGACCAGCACGATGGTGATGCCGTCGCGCGTGTTCAATTCAGTCAGCAGAGCCATGATTTCCTCGCTGGTATGCGTGTCGAGGTTGCCCGTGGGCTCGTCGGCCAGGATCAGGCTGGGTCGGTTGATGAGCGCTCGCGCGATGGCCACGCGCTGCTGCTGGCCACCGGAGATCTGGTTCGGGGCATGGTGGGCGTGTTTGGCCAGGCCCACCTTGTCGAGCATCTCCGCGCTGCGCCGGCGTCGCTCATCCCCGTCGATGCCGGCATACACCAGGGGCAGGGCCACATTGTCCAGGAGGTTGGCGCGCGGCAGCAGGTTGAAGCCCTGGAACACGAAGCCGATGACCTTGTTGCGCAGGCGGGCCAACTGGTCCTTGCCCAGGCTGCCCGTGTCGCTGTCCTCCAGAACATAGCGCCCTGCCGTGGGCAGGTCCAGGCAGCCCAGGATGTTCATGAAGGTGGACTTGCCCGAACCGGAGGGCCCCATCACGGCGACAAATTCGCCGCGGCGGATTTCCAGGTTCACGTCCTTCAGCACCGGCACCGTGCCGGCGTCCGTGTAGTACTCCTTGTACAGGTGTTCGACCCGGATGAGGGCGGGCTCACCGGACATGGTCAGAACAGTCTCATGCGGAAGGTGCCCTGGGCCGGCCCCGAAGGCGCGGAATTGTCCTCGACACCAGTGACGATCTTCGCGCCTGGCTTGATGTCGCCACCCACCAGTTCGGAAAAGCGACCATCGGAAATTCCTACGCGCACCGGCACGCGCCGCAATTGCTTGTTCTCCAGCACATAGACCACGCCGCGGGACTCCATGCGCGGGCCTTCGCTGCTGACAGCCTGGCCCGGCCGCTGACGTTGTCCCTTGCCTGCTCCCTTGGCGTCGGCACCTGCAGCGTCGCCAGCCGCGCGCGTGCCCTTGCCGGCGAGACGTCGTTCGCCGTCACTGGCCGTGCCGCCACCTTCTACAGGAGGGCGCCGGCGCTTCGCCGCTTTTTCCGTGCCGGGCTCGCCGGCTTCGGCGCTGCTGCCCGAAGCTGCGCTGCCTCCGGGTGCGCCGCCGCCTTCGGTGGCCTCACCCTTGGCCGCGCGTTCGCGGCGCGCAGGCGGTGGCGTGCCCGGTGCGTCCGGCGGCCGGAAGCGCAGGGCGGCATTGGGGATGAGCAGCACATCGCTGCGCTGGGCGGTGATCACCCCGACATAGGCGGTCATGCTGGGTAAAAGCAGCGCTTCCGGATTGTCCACGGCCACCACCACGTTGTAGGTGACGACGTTCTGCGTCGTGGTGGCATTCAGCCGCACCTGCCGCACCGAGGCGGTGAAATTGCGGTTGGGAAAGGCGTCAACGGTGAACTGCACCGGCTGGCCGACCTTGATGCTGCCGATGTCGGCTTCGGCGAAGGCCGTGTCGATCTGCATCTTGCGTAGGTCCTGCGCGATCTGGAACAGGGTGGGGGTCTGGAAGCTGGCCGCCACGGTCTGGCCGATATCGACATTGCGCGAGACCACCACGCCGGACACCGGCGAACGGATGATGGTGTAGGCCTGGTTGGTCTTGTCGCGGCCCAGTTGCGCGTTGACCTGCTCCACCTGGGCACGCGCAGAGCGCGCCTGCTGGGTGGCCTGGTCGAATTCCTGCCGCGAAATGTATTCCTGCTGGAACAGGGTTTTCGCGCGGTTCTCGTTGGCCAGGGCCAGATCCAGCGAAGCGCGTGCATTCGCCAGGCTGGCCGTGGTCTGCTCGACCTGGGCATTCAGCACCGCCGGGTCGAGCTCCAGCAACACCTGGCCGGCCTTCACCTGGTCATTGAAGTCGACATGCAGCTTGTTGACCGTGCCCGAGACCTGCGTGCCCACATTGACCAGCACCACCGGCTTGAGGGTACCGTTGGCCGACACGCTCTGGGTGAGGTCGCCATTTTTGGCTTCCGCCGTCCGGTACTTCACCTCGGAGGCCTGGTGGTACTTCTGCCATCCGAACCAGCCGCCGGCGCCGGCAAGCGCCAGGATGACCAGCAGCAAGGTGAACTTGTTGAAGAGCACGCTCTTGATGTTCATGGCTTGCTTTCAGGGGCCGGCACGATAACGGTCCAGCGCACTGGCGTCCAGTTGCCCCATGGCGCGGGCAAGGCTGGCCCTGGCGCTATGCCAGTTGTAGATGGCCTGGATGTTCTGCTGGCGCGCGTTGGCCAGCGCACTCTGGGCGGTCAGCACATCGATGATGTTGCCCACGCCGGCGCGGTAACGCCCGGAGGCCATGCGTTCGGACTCGGTGGCGCTGGCAAGCAGGTCGGCGCTGCTGCGCACGGCCTGGGCATTGGTGGTGAGGTTGGCGTGCGCCTGCCAGACATCCAGGGCCACCTGCTGGCTGAGGGTGTCGCGCTGCGCTTCCTGGTTCTCGGCCTGGGCGCGTGCCGCCTCGGTGCGGTAGGCCGGAATATGCCCCGAGAAAAGCGGGATCGACAGCGTCACTCCCACGGCCTGGGAATTGGTCGGGCGTGCCAGGCTGGTGTCGGCAGCGTTGAGATTGCCGGTCAGGGATACCACCGGCCTGCCGGATGCGCGGGCGACATCGACATTGGCCTGGGCCGCGCGCACTTGCGCCTCGGCAGCGGCCAGGTCGGGGCGGCGCTTGCGCGCCTCGGCGATCAGCGCTTCCAGATTGCGGTCGAACTGCTCATCGGGTATCAACAGGTTGGGCAGGGCCAGATCCACGACCTGGCTGGCATCCAGCCCCATGATGTTGGCCAGCGCGCCCTGGGCGTTGCGGGCATTGCCCTCGGCCTGGATGCGATTGAGCACCGCCTGCGAATAGGCGGTCTGCGCCTGCAGCCGGTCTGCCGGTGTGGTGGTGCCGGCCTGCTGGCGCGCCGTCGCGGCTTTCAGGCTTTCGGCACTGGATTGCTCGGCGATGCGTGTCGCATCGATTGCGGCACGCGTGGCAAACAGGTTGAAATAGGCCTGCACGGCCGACAGGAATATCCGCTGCAGGGTCGCATCCAGCGTGTAATTGGTGGCCGTCAGCGATTCCAGCGCCGCCTGCAGCGCGGCATCCCGGGCACCGAAGTCGAAGAGCACGTAGCTTGCAGACAGCGAACCGGTGCCCTGATTGAAGTCGGTGGCACCACCGGTCGACTTCTCGCTGCGACTGCGGTTGAAGCCGACAGTCCCTGTCACCGAGGGCAGGAAGCCGCCCCGCGCCACGCCCACCTGGGCGGCCTGCGCACGTGCGCTGGCCCATGCGGCGCGCGTCTGCGGGTTGTTGCACAGGGCGCGGTCCACCACCTGTGCCAGCGTGACCGGCCCGGCGGTGGCGGGTGTGCCACAGATGTCCCGCGACTGGCTCATGCTGCCCGTCCGCGGTGGAATCAG
>CAIPGJ010000235.1 GCA_903864555.1 uncultured Pseudomonadota bacterium
TCAAAGGTTCTTCACCGATTTCCGGGGGGGGGGGAAGGCGCGGTTCGGCATGGCTGCCGGTGTTTACCCCCTTGTCAAAGGGGGCCGACTGGCCGCAGGCCAGCGGGGGGATTTTGGCCAGCCGGGCTGGTCTCATGGCCTTTTGCCAACATGGCATGAACCCAGCGCACGACTGTTGCCTTGCAGATGGGAAGCACCGGAGGACACTCAGGGCCCGCATCCGGTCATGACTGGCGAACGATGAAAGGCAGCGGGAGAAAATCCCCCCGCTCGTTCGCTGCGCTCACGAGTCGGCCCCCTTTGACAAGGCGGTAAACCGCGTCGCAGCCACGTCTCCTCGGAATTTGACGAAGACCCTTTGACAAGGGGAAAAACCATGCCGACCAATCAGGCTACGATGGCCGCCAGGCGCTTGCGGATGATGTCGTTGGCGTCGCCGACGATGCGCTGGATCAGTTCAGCGCAGCTGGGCACGTCATGGATCACGCCCATGACACCGCTGGCGCTCCAGGTACCTGCCTCGATGTCGCCCTCGGCATAGACGGCCGGCGCCTTGGCGCCCTGCGCGAGGCTTTTCATGTCCTCGAACGTCTTGGTCGGGTCGGCATCCAGCACGGCCAGTTGCTTGGCTACCGAGTTCTTGTACAGGCGCGAAGTGTTGCGCAGGCGGCGGAAGATCAGCTGGGTGTCCAGTTCGGTGCCATTCACCAGCGCGTTCTTGACGTTGTCGTGCACCCAGCATTCCTGGGTGGCCAGGAAGCGCGTGCCCATGTTGATGCCGTCGGCGCCCAGCGCCAGTGCTGCTGCCATCTGGCGCCCGGTGCCGATGCCGCCCGACGCAATGAACGGCACCTTCAGTTGTTCTGCTGCCACTGCAAGCAGCACCATGTTGGGCACGTCATCCTCACCAGTGTGGCCGGCGCATTCGAAGCCATCCACGCTGATGATGTCGCAGCCGATCGACTCGGCCTTCTTGGCGTGGCGGATCGAGGTGCACTTGTGGATCACCGTGATGCCCGCGTCCTTCAGGATGGACAGCACGCGCGTCGGGTTGTTGCCCGCGGTCTCGACGATCTTGATGCCAGCCGCCACGATGGCCCTGGCGTACTCCTCATACGGGACAGGCTTGATGGTCGGCAGGATGGTCAGGTTCACCGCGATCGGCTTGTCGGTCATGGTGCGGCAGAGCTTCACCTCGTCGATGAGCTCTTCCGGCGTCGGCAGGGACAGCGCCGTCATGACACCCAGGCCACCGCCGTTCGAAACGGCTGCAGCCAGCTTGGCGCGGCCTACGCGCATCATGCCGCCACAAACGATGGGGTACTGGATGCCCAGCAGTTCGGTCACTCGTGTTTTCATTGTTACTCCCTTGGATCGCCTGGTCGGCCTGGTCCGATTGATCGGTCTGCCGGCCGAAGATGGATGCCCGTGCCTGGGCGCCGTTTGCATATCCGCACTGCCCATCAAAGCGGATGAATCGCGTCGGATGCAAGCCGGGCGAGTCTAATCGGCTGCAGGATTCTGCGTCAAATGAGGCAAGGCCTTGATCGAGTCCCGGTCGATGACAGCGCCCTGCAAGCGACACGCACGCCCTGGTTAGAAAACAGACCGAATGCGCGGACAGCAGCCCCGCCCCTCGGGAAGCACGATGCGCCGCTCGAAGTGACCCTGCGGTTACAATTCCGCCATTGCCATACAACTGATGGGGTCATCCGGACTGCCTGTCCGCCCATTGCCCTGCTTCGATTCACTATCGGCAGTTCCCGTTGATCCGACTCCGCTTCCCCACGACTGATTCTTCGTCTCGCACCACGCATTGGTCCCCCGAGATGCGCTGGCAGTTTCTGGGCATGGTGCTTTGGCTGGCTGCTGCGCTGGGCGGGTGCAGTGGCGACTCGCGTGAAACCGGCGTACGTCAGGGCTATGTGGAAGGCGAGTTCGCCCTCATGGCCGCTCCCGCCGCAGGCCAGTTGGCGCGCCTGCAGGTGCGCCGCGGTGATCAGGTGCAGGCCGGCACGCCCCTGTTCACTCTGGAGCAGGCCAATGAGCAGGCCGCCCGCAACGAAAGCGCAGAGCGTCTCCGCGCCGCGCAGGAACGCCTGGCCAACCTGCGCGCAGGCCGCCGCGCCCCGGAACAGGAGGCGGTCAGGGCCCAGTCGGCGCAGGCCGAAGCCGCCCGCAAGCTGTCCATGGAACAACTGGCCCAGCAGGAGCGCCTGTTCAAGGAAGGCTTCATCTCGCGCGCCGGGCTGGACCAGGCGCGCGCCAACCATGAGCGCGACATGGCCCGAGTGGCTGAACTGGAAGCCCAGCAGCGCCTGTCTGGCCTGCCCGTCGGACGGGACGCGGAAATCCGCGCTGCTGCCGCCGACGTGGATGCCGCGCGCGCCGCGCTGGCCCAAAGCGAGTGGCGCCTGGCACAACGCTCGGTGCAGGCGACCGGCCCGGCGCTGGTCAGTGATACCTACTTCGTCGAAGGCGAATGGGTGCCGACGAGCCGGCCAGTGCTCAGCCTGCTGTCCCCGGCCAATGTGAAAGTCCGTTTCTTCGTCTCTGAAACACAGCTGGGCGGGCTGAAGGTCGGGGATGCGCTCAGCCTGGCCTGCGATGGCTGCGGCCAGCCCATCCGCGCCGGCATTTCCTACATCTCGCGCCAGGCGGAGTACACGCCACCCATCCTGTACAGCCGCGACACACGCTCCAAGCTGGTCTACATGCTCGAGGCACGCCCGGTCGACGCGGCCGATGCCCTGCGCCTGCGTCCCGGGCAGCCTGTCGATGTCAGCCTGCAGGCGGCCGGCACCAGCCAGCAACCATGAGCACGGCCCGGCCAGCGGCGGGGACGTCAGCGGCGGCAGTGGCAGACAACGGCGACGCGCCGCTGGTGATCGACGTGCATGGCCTGAACAAGCATTTCGGTGACAAGCATGTGGTGAAGGATTTCTCCCTGCAGGTGAGACGCGGCGAGATCTTCGGCTTCCTCGGCCCCAACGGCAGCGGCAAGACCACCTCGATCCGCATGCTGTGCGGCCTGCTCACGCCGGACTCGGGCAGCGGCACTTGCCTGGGCCATGACGTGCGGCGGGGCACTGCGGCGATCAAGCGCGAAGTCGGCTACATGACCCAGCGCTTCTCCTTGTGGGAGGACCTCACCCTGCGCGAGAACCTGGAGTTCGTCGCGCGCATGTACGGCATGCACAATCGCCGCGAGGCGGTGCAGAACACCCTTGCCGAGCTGGGCCTGACATCGCGCCAGCACCAGCTCGCGGGCACCTTGTCCGGCGGCTGGAAGCAGCGCCTCTCGCTGGCCGCCTGCATGCTGCACCAGCCGCGCCTGCTGCTGCTGGACGAACCCACCGCCGGCGTCGATCCGATCGCGCGACGCCAGTTCTGGGCGGAACTGCATGACCTGGCGGCAGGCGGCCTGTCGGTGCTGGTCTCCACGCACTACATGGACGAGGCCGAACGCTGCCACCGCGTCGCCTACCTCGCCTACGGCAGGCTGCTGATCTCCGGCCGCGTCGATGAAGTCATCCAAGCACGCAAGTTGCTCACTTTCGCGGTGAGCGGCCCCGGCCTGGAAGCCGTGTCGCGCCAGCTGCGCGACGGACCGAACATCCAGGTAACCCCCTTCGGCAACACCCTGCATGTCACCGGCCATGACGAGGCATCGCTGATGCGCCTGCTGGAGCCGCTGCGCGGGCGCGACGGGTTCCGGGTGGAACGGGTGGACTCCTCGCTGGAGGATGTGTTCATCAGCCTTATGGGCGATGCGAAGGACAATTTCCAATGAAAGTGTTCCTGCTGGCGCCCGCCGTCGCCATGTCTGACGCCATGCCCCATGCCATGCCCGAGGCCGGCCTATCCACATGAGCACCCTGTCCTTTTCCCGCTGGTGGGGCATCATCACCAAGGAGTTCATCCAGCTCAAGCGTGACCGACTCACCTTCGGCATGATCATCGGCATCCCGGTGATGCAGCTGCTGCTGTTCGGGTTCGCCATCAATGCCGACCCGAAGAACCTGCCCGCAGCCGTGGTGTCGGCCGACAACAGCGTGTATGCGCGCAGCTTCATCCGCGCCATGGAGAACAGCGGCTACTTCCGCATGGTTACGCAGGTGGCCAGCGAAAAGGAGGCCGATCTGATGCTGGAGCGCGGCGAGGTGCAGTTCGTCGCCAGCATCCCGGCCGATTTCTCGCGCAAGCTGGCGCGCGGGGAGCGGCCACAGTTGCTGGTGGAGGCCGACGCCACCGATCCTTCGGCCACCAGCAATGCCGTGGCCGCGTTGCAGCAACTGGCCGCCACCGCCCTCGCGCGCGACCTCACCGGCGTGCTGGGCGACACCACCGGCGCGCCGGCGCCCATAGACCTGCGCGTGCACCGCCGCTACAACCCGGAAGGCGTGACGGCCTACAACATCGTGCCCGGGCTGATCGGCACCATCCTCACCATGACCATGGTGTTGATGACAGGCCTGGCCATGACGCGCGAGCGCGAGCGCGGCACCTTCGAGAACCTGCTGGCCACGCCGGCCCTGCCCATCGAGGTGATGACCGGCAAGATCGTCCCCTACATCCTGATCGGCCTGATCCAGGTGACGCTGATCTTCCTCGCCGCGCGCTTTGTCTTCGGTGTGCCGATGCAGGGCAACCTGCTGCTGCTTTACGGCGTGGTGCTGCTGTTCATCGCCGCCAACCTCACCCTGGGCATCACCTTCTCCTCGATTGCGCGCAACCAGCTGCAGGCGATGCAGATGACCTTCTTTTTCTTCCTGCCCTCGATCCTGCTGTCGGGCTTCATGTTCCCTTTCCGCGGCATGCCGGAATGGGCGCAATGGCTGGCCAGCGCACTGCCACTCACGCACTTCCTGGTGCTGGTGCGCGGCATCATGCTCAAGGGCAACGGCATGGCGGAACTCTGGCCGCAGGTCTGGCCCATCCTGGCTTTCATGGTCGTGGTGATCCTGGTCGGCCTGCGCTTCTACAAGCGCACCCTGGACTGAGGCCGGCGTGCCCCGGAATTGCGGCCATGCCCACCTGCGTCCATTCGGAAAGCCGACCGGCATCCGGACGCGGTCCGCGACCTCGACAGCGTGCTAAGATTCCGCGCAGCAATCGAAGAAAAAATCGAGTCTCGTCGCAGCGATCGGGAAGGCCAGTGTCCCGCCGGTTCGCCAGGTATTCACCGCAGGAACAAACGGTCAGAAGATGGTCGGAGGGTCCGGTGATCCGTATGACAAAACAAGACATCCCCGTTCGCAGAACGCCCGCATGTAGAGGAGCGAAGTAATGGAAAAAAACCGCCTGCCGCTGTCCGGCATCAAAGTCATAGAACTGTGCCTGGCCCGTGCGGGCCCCACCGCGATCCGCCACCTCGCTGACTGGGGTGCCGATGTGATCAAGGTGGAAGCGCCCGAAGCCTCGGCCGAGGATGTCACCGGCAAGCGTGATGATTTCGACTTCCAGAACCTGCACCGCAACAAGCGCACCATCCGCCTCGACCTGAAAAGCGCCGAAGGCCTTGCCGCGTTCATGAAGCTGGTGAAAGAGTCCGACGTCCTCATCGAGAACATGCGGGCCACGGTGAAGTACCGCCTCAAGGTGTCCTGGGAAGACCTGCACAAGGTCAATCCGCGCCTGGTGTACGGCAGCCTGTCCGGCTTCGGCCAGACCGGGCCCTACAGCACGCGCGGCGGCGTCGACCAGATCGCCCAGGGCATGTCCGGCCTGATGTCGGTGACCGGCCTGCCCGGCCAGGGTCCGGTGCGCGTGGGCATTGCCGTCGGCGACATGACCGCCGGCAACCTGCTCGCCATGGGCATCATGATGTCGCTGTTCGAGCGCGAGCGCACCGGCGAAGGCCGCTGGGTGCACACCAGCCTGCTCGAATCGCTGATCTTCATGCTCGACTTCCAGGCCACCCGCTGGCTGATCAAGAAGGAAGTCCCCGGCCAGGCAGGCAACCATCACCCCACGGGCATCCCCACTGGCGTGTATCCGAGCAAGGACGGTTTCTTCAACCTTGCCGGCAGTTCGACGCGCCTGTGGATGCGCAGCTGCGATGTGCTGGGCAAGCCGGAATGGAAAGACAAGGTCGACTGGTCCACCCAGGAAGGCCGCCACAAGGATCGCAAGAACATCAACGAGGCCATCGAAGCCATCACGGTGACCAAGCCGACCGATTTCTGGATGCAGGCCTTCGAGGATGCCGGCATTCCCTGCGGGCCCATCTACACCATCGACCAGACCTTCAACGATCCACAGGTGAAGCATCTGGGCATGGCCTCGCCGGTCATCCACCCGCGCCTGGGCCAGCTTGACCTGGTCGCCTCGCCGCTCAACTTCACCGGCGTGGAGAAGAAGATCCGCAGTGCCACCCCGGAAGGCGGACAGCACACCGACGAAATCATGAGTGAGCTGGGCTACGGCGCGGATGACATCGCCCGGCTGCGCAAGGAAGGCGTGATCCTGTAGCAAGCCATGAAACAGCCCGTGCCCTGCAAGGGGCGCGGGACTGCGCTGCGGCAAAGCAGCCGGAACCAGTACTACCCGAGGAAACCTGTAACAACCCGGAACAACATCTCCGCCACCCCTGTGAACTGGCCTTGAATAGGCCTTCAAGGCAGGGATGCGCAGGGAGCCCCTGAAAAGGAAGAGGACCATGACTAAAGCTGCCTATGACATTCCGCCGACGGACAAGATCAAGTCACTCAAGGAAGACGGCATCGGCTGGCTGATCTTCGACAACCCCGAGCGTCGCAATGCCGTATCGGTGGAGATGTCCTACGCCGCCGGCCAGATCCTGGATGATTTCGCCACCGATCCCTCAGTACGCGTGGTGATCCTGCGGGGCGCAGGCGACAAGGCCTTCATCTCCGGCGGCGACATTTCCACCTTCGAGAAACGCATGTCCACGCCGGAGTCACGCGCCCAGACCGAACGCATCCGCGCCGAAGCGCGCGAGAAGCTGTACCGCATCGAGAAGCCCACCATCGCCATGATCCAGGGCTGGTGCCTGGGCGGCGGCATGGCCTGGGCGCTCAACTGCGACCTGCGCGTTGCCGCGGAGAATTCCAAATTCGGCATTCCGGCCGCCAAGCTGAGCATCGGTTACGGCGCCGATGGCATCCGGCAGCTGATGGACCTGGTCGGCCCCTCCACCGCCAAGGAGATCCTGTACACGGCCAGGCAGTACAACGCCCAGGAAGCCCTGCGCTTGGGGCTGGTGAACCAGGTGGTGCCCAGCGAGCA
>CAIPGJ010000236.1 GCA_903864555.1 uncultured Pseudomonadota bacterium
GCACAGTCGGTGGTGGTGAACACCACGATGCCGGGACGGGGCAGTTCCTTCTTCAGGCTCTGCCAGGTGCCCCGCTCGAACGACCGGGTTGCCGCGGGCTGTGCCGCCATCGCACTGCCACACACCACCAACGCGAGCAGCCAGACCAGCCGCATCCAGCACTCCAGCCTACCAGGGGATCTTGCGCACATTGACTTCCCTTTCCGTTCGCCACACCACAAAAACATCATCACCCCGCATTGCCAGACGGGGATGGTCGTTATCACGAGCGCTTGCCATCAATTCCTTCAGAACGAAAGTCGCGCCATCGTCGCCGGACACCCAGGCACGCACACGCGTGCGCTGGCCATCGAAGCTGCGCCAGACAATCGCCACCCGGCTGCCCGCTGCAGCCACGTCGGCATGCTCGGCCTGTGCGTCCGGCAGCTTGCGCACCAGGCCCTGTGGCGTGCCATCGGGGGCCAGCCGGCCGTAGTGCACCGACGCGTCGCCCTGGCGCATGCCGAACCAGACGGCATGGAATCCGCCAACAGCCGCATTGGCCATGCCAGGACCTTGATGCGGGCAGGCGCCCAGCACCCATTCGTCGTAGGAGGCGCGGGTTGGCGCCTGCCCCTTGCCCATTGCGGAAAGCAGGGCAAATCCGTGATCGCGGATGCTCTTGGGAAACACATGCCGCCACAGGGCGGCCAGGCCGGATTGCGGCGTCTCGACGATGGCGATCCGGCAGCACTCGCAGGAGTAATCCGCCAGCTTCAGGTCCGGCCCGAACGAGGCCCCGCCATCACGTGAAACCTTGCCATAGATCGCCGCCCCGTCGTAGGCATCACGCCGCCCGCCTTCGCGCACGCGCGCCAGTTCCGCATCGCGCTTGTCCACCCACAGCACATGCAGGGCGCCCTGCCGGTCGAAATGGATGGACTCGAAGCGGTGGGTGATCAACTGCCGGTCGTCATGCACCGTGAAGGGCGCGGAAAAGGTCTTTCCACCATCGGACGACCGCAGCATGCGGATATCCCCGGTGTAGGGCCTGGCCAGCGGCTTGGTGTAGCTGACCACGACCGCGCCATGCTGCCCGAAGGCGATCTTGGGGCGGTTCTCCCCATCGGCGGATATGGCATCGCCCTGATTGTCGAGGATGCGGCGCGAGCCCCAGGTCTGGCCCAGATCCGGACTGGCCTGCACGAACAACCGGGACTGCTCGTCCAGCCCAGTAATCCACAGGTCCCCTGACGGCGAGAAGGCGGCACCGACGGACAAGCCCGCAGGGGGCTTGCGCCCCGGCTTCTGGGTACCGCCATGCCCGGCATGCTGCCCGAAGGACTGTGATGCAAGCATCAGCACGCAAGCCCAGGCGAGGCACGCCCGGACGATGATCAGTCTGGCCTGGTTGCCCATGTCAGAACTTAGCTTTCACGCCGGTAGCAATCGTGCGCGGCATGGCCAGGCTGATGCCCTGCAGATTGCTGGCACTGCTGTCGGTGTAGCGCTTGTCCGTCAGGTTGACCACGGAGGCGAACCATTCGGCGTTGCTGCGGAAGCGCCAGGTCGTGCTGGCATTGAAGACCGTGTAGCCCCCCTGCTGCACCGGATTGGTGACGGCATTGGTGAGGTTGAGCGTCATCGGACCGCTGTAGCGCAGGTCCACGCTGTGGCTCCAGGCATCGGACTGCCGCCAGACCAGACTTCCCCCCAGCACATCCTTGGGAACCAGCTGCAACTGCTTGTTGACCGGGTCGCCCGTGGTCGTGCTGGTGTAGTAGGTCAATGTGCGGGTGTAGTACGCCGCAAGGTCGAGGTTGCCGGTGACTTTCCACTTGCCGTCCAGCTCCAGGCCCTGGGAGCGCTGGTTCTGACCGTTGGTGTTGTAGGACACCGTGCCGGTGCACAGCGGTGCCCCCAGCCCGACCGAGCCGCCACAGATATTCTGCACGGCCAGGGGAATGCCGGTGGCCAGGAGCACGCCGCCCGGGTTGAGCGTGTAGTTCGCAACCACGTCCTTGATGTCGGCGGTGAACAGCGTCGCGCCGAATGAATAATTGCGCTCCGTCCAGTCAAAACCGACTTCCTTGCCGACCAGGGTTTCCGGCCCGAGCGAGGGATTGGCGACCGTGATGTTGGCGCTGCCGAACGTGCGGTACATGTTGTTCATGCCCGGCGCACGGAAGGCCTTGTAGGCCGAACCGCGCAGTGCCAGCTTGTCGTTGATGTCGTAGCGGGCCGAGGCGGTCGGATTGATTGCGCTCTTGCTGATATCGGGGACTGCGCCGCCCGCGACTGACGAGACCAGCGGATTGGCCACGTTGGTGTAGTTGGTCTGGATCGCGGTGCCGCGTGAGCTGCGATAGGAGTCCCAGCGGGCGCTGAGGCTGACCTCCAGCGGGTCGATGGGTGAGAGCTTCACCTGCCCGAACACGCCGATGAACTGCTGGTGGCCGGCGCCATAGTTGGCGCGCTGGATCCGCAGCGCTGCAGGCAGGGCAGCCGTCGGAGTCCGGTAACTCTGCTGGGAATCCTCACCCGACAGGATGCGCAGGTCGACACCGGTCTGCAGGCTGGTGAA
>CAIPGJ010000237.1 GCA_903864555.1 uncultured Pseudomonadota bacterium
CGGACTGATCGAGTACAGCGACAGCAGCATGCCCACGATGGCCGGGGAATACGGATGGCTCACCGCATACAGCACCGCGGCAAAGCGCACACCGAGCAGGGCGGCCTGGTTGAGCGAGAGATACGCCACCAGCAGGTGGATGGGCTTCATGAATCACCCCTGCGGGGCACCCGGACTGATGTACTCATGCGTCGCTGCTGCGTCAAGGCCTGCAACCTGCTTTCATCGTCACACGCCAGCCCGTCCCGCCAGCCAGGGAAATACTCGGTCATAGGCCTGCTCGAACGCCTGCAGCTGCGCATCGTGCTCGAGGGTGTACTGGATCTCGTCGGTGCCATGCAGCAGCAACTGCTTGCGCAGCGGATCCACCTCGAAGCCGTACTCGCCACCATCGGGCGTGCGCACCAGTTGGGCGGCCAGGTCGATGTCCAGTTCGCGGTAGGTCCCGGCCATCAGTGCTGAACGCAAGGTCCTCACTGCCGCGGCCGGCAGGATCACCGGCAGCAGCCCGTTCTTCAGGCTGTTGTTGTGGAAGATCTCGCCATAGCTGCAGGCGATCACCGCCTCGATGCCATGATCCATCAGCGCCCACACCGCCACCTCGCGCGAGGAGCCGCAGCCGAAATTCTCATCGGCAACGATGATGCGGGCGTCACGGTACTGCGGATCATTGAGGATGAATTCCGGCCGTGGCGCTCCCTGCGCATCGAAACGCAGGTCATGGAACAGCTGGCCGCCGAAGCCGTCGTGGCGCGCGCGTGACAGGAAGCGCGCCGGCACGATCTGGTCGGTGTCGACATTGGAGGCGTCGTAGGGGATGGCAGCGGCCTGCAGTCGCGTGAAGGCTTTCATGCCGAGACCCCCTGTTTGCCTGCGCCACCCAGCTTGCGCACATCCGTGAGCCGGCCGGTGACGGCCGCCGCGGCCGCCATGGCCGGACTGACCAGGTGCGTCCGCGCACCGGTGCCCTGGCGCCCGACGAAATTGCGATTGGAGGTGGAGGCGCAGTGCTCGCCCGGCGCCACGGTGTCGCCATTCATGCCCACGCACATCGAACACCCCGGCAGTCGCCACTCGAAGCCCGCTTCCAGGAACACCTTGTCCAGGCCTTCGGCTTCGGCCTGCGCCTTCACCAGTCCGGAACCCGGCACCACCAATGCCGGGATCACCGCCTTGCGCCCGGCGGCCACGCAGGCCGCTTCACGCAGGTCCTCGATGCGGCTGTTGGTGCACGAGCCGATGAACACCCGGTCCATAGGCAGGCCTTCCAGCGCCAGGCCCGGGGCCAGCCCCATGTACTGCAGCGCGTTCTCCAGGTCGCGACGCTGGTCCGCCGGCAGGCCCAGGCCGGCCGGGTCGGGAATGCGCCCGGAGATCGGCGCCACCTGGGCAGGATTGGTGCCCCAGGTCACCATGGGCTCGATGGTGGCGGCATCCAGTTCGACTTCGGTGTCGAAGGGCGCCACCTCGTCGCTGGGCAGGCTTCTCCACCAGGCCAGCGCCGCCTCCCAATCCCGGCCCTGCGGCGCATAGGGCCGCCCGGCGATGTAGGCATACGTGGTGTCATCCGGGGCCACCATGCCGGCACGGGCCCCGGCTTCGATGGACATGTTGCACAGGGACAGCCGGCCTTCCATGGACAGGCCGCGGATGGCCTCGCCGGCGTATTCGATGACATGGCCGACGCCACCACCCACGCCGATGCGGCCGATGATGGCGAGGATCACGTCCTTGGCGTACACCCCGGCCTGCAGGCGGCCATGCACGCTGATGCGCAGGTTGCGCGATTTCTTCTGCCACAAGGTCTGAGTGGCCATGACATGCGCCACCTCGGAAGCGCCGATGCCGAAGGCCAGCGCACCCAGCGCGCCATGCGTGGCAGTGTGGCTGTCGCCACAGACGATGACCATGCCCGGCTGGGTCAGTCCCTGCTCGGGGCCGACCACATGCATGATGCCCAGGCGCCGGTCGTCCAGGCCAAACAGCGTGGCGCCGGTGAGGCGGGCGTTGTCCTGCATGGCGCGCAGCACCTTGGCGCGCTCGGCAGTCATGTCCTCCAG
>CAIPGJ010000238.1 GCA_903864555.1 uncultured Pseudomonadota bacterium
GCCATGGGGTCAAATGACCCCGGCCCGCAGGGTTGTGCCTAGAAGCGGCGTCTGCGGCGTTGCTCGACTACGGCCATAGAACCACTATGGCCGCAGCCTCGCGCCTTGCATCCATCCGCTTCAAGGCGCAACGCATCTCGCGCGGTGAATGTCAACAGACCCTAGCGCATGCGCCCTCGACAGTGCCGCTTCCATGAGCCGGACCGAGGGGATTTCCCCGCTCCCCGACGCAGGCGAAGAGCCGATTGCCCGTATTGATATCCGGACGCCCTAGGCGCATCGCGCACGATGCCATAATCAGGCCCGCCCCGGATCGTGATACGGGCCTGATCCGTCAGGGCACCATCGGTCGATCACGCAAATCACGCAATGTCGATCAGCCACAGCAGTCCCACACTGGACAACAGGCAGGCAAGCACCATGAGCCACGATGATTTCCACGGCCGGCTGGAAGATGACCGGCTGGTCAGCGGCAGCGGCACCTATGCGCTGGATTGGGTTTTCCCCGGCGCGGCCCATGCGGTGTTCCTGCGCTCGGACCATGCCCATGCCGAGATCCTCTCCATCGATACCGCAACGGCCATGGCCAGCCCCGGCGTGCTGGCCGTGCTCACTGGTGACGACATGCGCGCAGCCGGCCTGCAAAGCCTGCCGGTGATACCCGTCCCGCTCAAGCCCGGCGAGACCGTGCAGCAGCCCTTTCGTCCTTGCCTGGCGCAGGACAAGGTGCGCTTCGTCGGCGAACCGGTGGCCTGCGTCATCGCCGAGAGCCAGCACCAGGCGCAAGATGCCAGCGAGCACATCGTCGTTGAATACCGCGACCTGCCCGCGATCGTCGTTGCCGCCGACGCGCTCGCACCGGATGCGCCACAGTTACACGAGGACGTGCCCGGCAACCTGTACTTCGATTTCAGCGAAGGCGACGCCGCCGCCACGGACGCCGCCTTTGCCCGCGCAGCGCGCGTGGTGAAGCACGACCTGCACAACAACCGCGTCATCGGCAACCCCATGGAACCGCGTTGCGCCACCGGCGTCCATGACCCGGCTGGTGACCACTACACGCTGTACTCGCCCTCGCAGGGGCCGACGCTGCTGGCCCTGGGCGTGGCCAAGATGATGAATGTGAAGTCGGCGCAGGTGGACGTGGTGTCGCGCGATGTCGGCGGCGGCTTCGGCATCCGCTCGGCGGTCTACCCGGAGTATGGCGTGCTGCTGGTGGCGGCGAAGCAACTCGGCCGCCCGGTGCGCTGGAACGGCACGCGATCGGAAGTATTCCTGGCCGATAACCAGGCGCGTGACTTCACCTGCCATGGCGAACTGGCGCTGGACGAGAGCGGGCGCTTTCTTGCCATGCGCTTTGCCATCCTTGCCAACAATGGCGCCTACCTCGCCCAGACCGGCCTGCTGGCGCAGACCAAGAGCGTCACCAGTTGCATCACCGGGGTCTATGACGTGCCCGCGGCGCATGCGCGCATCCGCCTGGTGGCCACCAACACCGCGCAGGTCTCGGCCTATCGCGGCGCCGGCCGGCCCATCATGTCCACGCTGCTCGAATGCCTGGTGGAGCGCGCGGCCATCGAACTCGCCATCGACCCGGTGGCCCTGCGCCGGCGCAACCTCATCCGGAAGGAGCAGTTCCCCTACCGACTGGTCAACGGCACCACCTACGACTGCGGTGACTTCCCGGCCCTGCTCGATGATGCGCTGGAGGCCGCCGACTGGGCCGGTTTCGAGGTGCGACGTGCCGAAGCCGCGCGCCGCGGCCGGCTGCTTGGACACGCGGTGTCCACCTACCTGGAATCCACCGCGGCCGGTGGCATGGAAGACGAAGTGCGCATCCTGTTCGAGGCCGATGGCAGCATCGTGCTGCGCGCGCCCTCGCACTCCCAGGGGCAGGGGCATGAGACCAGCTTCGCGCAGGTGGTCTCGCGCGTGCTGGGCATCCCCATGGAACAAGTGAAGCTGCGCACCGGCGAACCGGGCGCGCGCATCCAGGGCAGCGGCACTGGCGGCTCGCGTTCCATGCTGGGTGTGGGCAGCGTGCTGCACCTGGGCGCGCAGGAAGTGGTCGAAAAGGGCCGACTGCTGGCCGCGCAGTCACTGGAAGCCGCGGCTGCAGACATCGTCTTCGAAGCCGGCGACTATCGCATCACCGGCACCGACCGGAAGATCTCCCTGCTGTCCCTGGCGCAGCAGCATGCCGGGGCGACTCCGCATCCCCTGAATACCGTGACAAGAAATAAATTCGGCTCCACCTTCCCCAATGGCGCCCACATCGCCGAGGTGGAGATCGACCCGGAGACCGGTGTCACCGACATCGTTTCCTACATCGCGGTGGACGACATCGGCAATGTCATCTCGCCCACGCTGGTGGACGGGCAGATGCAGGGCGGTCTGACCCAGGGGGCCGGCCAGGCGCTCGGGGAGGAAGCGATCTATGACCCCTCGAGTGGACAACTGCTGACCGGCAGCTTCATGGATTACGCCATGCCGCGGGCCATTCTGGTGAAGGGCCTGAAACTGCTTGAGCACCCGGTGCCCACGGCGCTCAATCCGCTGGGCGCCAAGGGCGTGGGCGAAGCCGGCTGCACCGGGGCCCTGCCCACGCTGGCCAATGCCATCCTGGATGCCCTGCGACCGGCTGGCGTCAGCCATTTCGACCTGCCCGCCTCGCCCCAGCGGGTCTGGCGCGCCCTCCAGGAAGCGGCAGCCGGCCGGCCGCGTGCCATGCAGTATCCGGCGCAGGCTGCCTGAGGGGCCACAGGCCCTGCCACGGAACCGACAACAAACGGGTTTAAAATGGCTGTTGAACGACACGACACGATCAGCAAAAACAGGGGGTGTGCCGGAATCAGCTGCCGCCCCGCAGCGCATGCCCAGCAGTGCCGGGGGCGACGACCCTGATACGAGGAGAATCCAGTGGCGGTAACAGTATCCATGACAGTGAACGGCAAGGCCGTGAGCCATGAAGTCGAAGAGCGCACGCTGCTTGTCAGCTTCATCCGCGACACCCTGGGCCTGACCGGCACCCATGTCGGCTGCGACACCGCCCAGTGCGGCGCCTGCACCGTGCACCTGGACGGACGCGCCATCAAGAGCTGCAATATCGTCGCCATGCAGGCCGAGGGCGCCAGCATCACCACCATCGAAGGTCTGGCGGCCGCCGACGGCACGCTGCACCCGATGCAGCAGGCCTTCAAGGACCACCACGGCCTGCAGTGCGGCTTTTGCACCCCGGGCATGGTGATGAGCGCCATCGACCTGGTGAAGAATTTCCCCGAGCCGAGCGAAGCGCAGATCCGCGAGCAGCTCGAGGGCAACCTGTGCCGCTGCACCGGTTATCACAACATCGTGAAGGCCATCAAGGCGGCATCGGCCGACCCGAAGTCGGCCGTGGCCGGCAAATAGGGAGGCTGACAACATGTACGCATTCCAATACAGCAAGGTTGCCTCGGTCGAGGAAGCTGCCAAAGCCATCACCAGCGATACCGATGCCCAGTTGCTGGCCGGCGGGCAAAGCCTGGTCGCCTCGATGAAGCTGCGACTGTCGCAGCCCTCGCAACTGGTGGACCTGGGCCGCATCGAGGCCCTGCGTTACATCAAGGCCGAAGGCCAGGGCCTCACCATCGGCGCCATGACCACGCATGCCACGGTGGCCGCTTCGGCCGAAGTGCAGCGCGCCATTCCGGCGCTGGCAGCACTGGCCGGAGACATCGGCGACCGCCAGGTGCGCAACATGGGCACCATCGGCGGCTCCATCGCCCTGAACGACCCGGCCGCCGACTATCCGGCCGCCTGCCTGGGCCTGGGCGCCACCATCGTCACCACCGAGCGCGAGATCGCCGCCGATGACTTCTTCCTCGGCATGTACGAAACCGCGCTGAAGCCCGGGGAGATCATCAACGCGGTTCGCTTCCCCGCACCGAAGCGCGCGGCCTACATGAAGTTCAAGAACCCGGCTTCGCGCTTCGCGCTGGTCGGCGTATTTGTCGCCGAAACGGCCAAAGGCCCGCGCGTGGCGGTCACCGGCGCCGGCCCCGGCGTGTTTCGCGTCGCCGACATGGAAAAAGCGCTGGCCGGCGGCTTCAAGCCGGAAGCCGTGGCCACCATCAAGGTGCCGTCCGACAATCTCAATACCGATCTGCACGCCGCAGCAGACTACCGCGCCCATCTCATCACCGTGATGGCCAGGCGCGCCGTCGAGAAAGCCCTCCTGTAGTCAACCTTTCCGCAACATCCCGGCGGGCGCGTCAGCCACTGACGCCCCTGCCGCAGGCATAATCGAGCCATGGCCAAATCCGCTGCATCATCCGCTGCCCCCTCCACCGCCCTGCCCTCGTCCATAGACGACACCATCAAGCTGCTGGCCAAGGCCGATTACGTCGCCGAGCGCAGCCTGGCCACTACGGTATTCCTGGCCCTGAAGATGGGTCGCCCGCTGTTCCTCGAAGGCGAAGCCGGCGTCGGCAAGACCGAGATCGCCAAGGTGCTTTCGGCCATGCTGGGACGAAAACTGGTGCGCCTGCAGTGTTATGAGGGCCTGGACATCGCCTCGGCGGTGTACGAGTGGAATTACTCACGCCAGATGATCGAGATCCGCCTGGCCGAGGCCGAAGGCCGCAAGAACGCGGAAGGCCTGGCCCAGGACATCTTCGCCGAGCGCTTCCTGATCCGCCGGCCGGTGCTGCAGGCGCTGGAAGGCCCGCCTGGCGCGGCCCCGGTGCTGCTGATCGACGAACTGGACCGCACCGACGAGCCCTTCGAAGCCTACCTGCTGGAAGTGCTGTCGGAATTCCAGGTGACCATACCCGAGATCGGCACCATCAAGGCGGCCGAGCCGCCCATCGTGGTGATCACCTCCAACCGCACGCGCGAAATCCACGACGCCATCAAGCGTCGCTGCTTCTACCACTGGGTCGACTACCCGGATGCGAAGCGCGAACTGGACATCCTGGCACGCAAGGCGCCGGGCGCACCCGAGCGCCTGTCGCGCGAAGTGGTGGCCTTCGTGCAGCGCCTGCGCAAGAAGGACCTGTTCAAGCAGCCCGGCATCGCCGAAACCCTGGACTGGTCACAGGCGCTGCTCACCCTGGACAAGCTGTCCCTGGATGCCCAGACCGTGAACGACACCCTGGGCACGCTGCTCAAGTATCAGGACGACATCTCGCGCATCCGCGGCAGCGAAGCCGAACAGCTGCTGGCCGAGGTCAAGGCCGAGTTGACCGCCTGACAGTGGTACCGGCCTGATGTCACGCGCCACAGGCCCTGCCGGCAAACGCACGTCCCCCGGCACGCCTCGCCCCGGCGCACCGCGATCCCGCGCACCGCACAAGGCCGGCGCCGCCGTGAACAAGCCTTCCGCCCACGGCCACCTGGGCGACAACATCATGCACTTCGCGCGCGTGCTGCGCACCGCCGGCGTGCCCATCGGCCCGGACCGCGTCATCGACGCCACCCGTGCGCTGGAAGTCACCGGCATCACGCGGCGCGACGATTTCTACTGGACGCTTGCCGCGGTGTTCATCGACAAGCGCGAGCAGTTCGAGATCTACGACCAGGCCTTCCGGATGTTCTGGCGCGACCCGCGACTGCTCGAGCGCGCACTGTCGCTGCTGTTGCCGGACCGCGAAGCCCCGGCTGACAGCATGCCGGGCGACGACATTGCCGATCGCCTGTCGGAGACCCTCTCGCGCCAGACCGTGGAGGCGGAAGAGGGCGACGAGGCCACGGACGGCACCGAGGAGGTCGAGCGCGACGAAACCTCCAGCGCCAATGCCAAGGAGATGCTGCAGCACGCCGATTTCGAATCCATGAGCCAGGCGGAAATGGCCGAGGCCAAGCGCCTGATCTCGAAACTGCGCCTGCCGATACCGGACATCCGCACCCGGCGCTTCCGCCCTGACCCGCGCGGCGCCCGCGTCGACCTGCGCGCCACGCTGCGTCAGGGCCTGCGCACTGGCGGCGACATCATCCCGCTGCAGCATCGCACGCCGCGGCTGCGCCATCCGCCGCTGGTGGTGATCTGCGACGTGTCCGGCTCGATGAGCCGCTATGCACGCATGTTCCTGCACTTCCTGCACGCCATCACCAGCGACCGCGACCGCGTCACCAGCTTCGTCTTCGGCACCCGGCTCACCAACATCACGCGCCACCTGCGCCACCGCGACGTCGATCTCGCCATGACCGGCGTGATGGACATGATCTCCGACTGGTCCGGCGGCACCCGCATCGGCCTGTGCCTGGCGGAGTTCAACCTGCGCTGGGCGCGCCGGGTGCTGGCCCAGAACGCCACCGTGCTGATGATTACCGACGGCCTGGACGGCGATGTCGGCCAGGGCCTGTCAAAGGAGATGGAACGGCTGCGCAAGGCCTGCCGCCACCTGATCTGGCTGAATCCGCTGCTGCGCTACGAAGGCTTCGAGGCGCGCCCCTTCGGCGTGCGCGCCATGCTGCCGCACGTCGATGCCTTCCTGCCCGGCCACAACATCAACAGCCTGATCGACCTGGCGACCGTGATGTCGCAACCACCGCAGCGCTCACGCCAGGGCGTGCCGCGCAGGACAGCATGAACACCCGGCGCCGTATTGACGTACGCGCCACCCCACTGGAAGTCTGAAAGGAAACACGACATGGACATGCACGGCGAACAACTCATCCCGCTGCCATTGCAGCAGGTCTGGGAGGGGCTCAATGATCCGGCCGTGCTGAAGGACTGCATCGCCGGCTGCGACATCCTGGAGAAGATCACCGACACCGAATACAAGGTGGGCATGACGGCGGCCATCGGACCGGTGAAGGCCAAGTTCAGCGGCAAGCTCACGCTGGCCGACATGAATCCGCCGCAGTCCTATTCACTGGCCTTCGAAGGCACCGGCGGCGTGGCCGGCTTTGCCCGCGGCACAGCGCAGGTGGCGCTCAGCCCGGAAGGTGAAGGCACGCGCCTGGCCTATACCGCCAAAGCCACCGTGGGCGGCAAGCTCGCCCAGATCGGCTCGCGCCTGATCGACGGCGTGGCCCGCAAGATGGCTGACGAATTCTTCGTCAAGTTCAACGCCAGGGTCGCCTCGGGGGCATCGGCACAGAAATAGGCAGGCTCTGAAAACCTGATTTTCAGAGCACCTTCACACGGGTGACGGGGAGATTTCCCCGGGGGTTTCAGAGCGTTCCCTGGCGCGCCCCGCGCGCGCGCGACACCCCCGTGACGCAGCCCGTCACGCCACACAAGGCATTGGAAGATCGCATGAGCAAGGATGGCATGAACAGCGAAACACCCGACCAGTTCATTGCGCGGCTGGATGCCGCATCACAACTCAGCCTCAGCCCCTGCGGCGAGGGCCACATGGCCGCGCGTGTGTGGGGCAGCGGCCAGCCGCTGGTGCTGCTGCATGGCAACTTCGGCTCCTGGATGCACTGGATCCGCAATATCGAGGCGCTGTCGCAGCACTACCGCGTCATCGCCATCGACATCCCCGGCTTCGGCGACTCCCACCTGCCATCCAAGCCCTACAACTCCACCAGCGTCTCGGCCATCATGCGCGAAGGCATCCGCCAGATCGTCGGCGACGAGCCCATCAACCTGGCGGGCTTTTCCTTCGGCGCCAGCTGCTCGGCGGCCCTCGCCCATGCCATGGGCGAGCAGATGCGCAAGCTGGTGCTGGTGTGCTCGGGGCGCAACATGACCGGGGTCACGCGTAACCAGCTGGAAGACTTCATCAAGTGGCGCGACTTCGAATCACGCGAGCAACGCGATGCCGCGCATCGACGCAACCTCGAAGTGATCATGATTGCCGATCCGGCCAACATCGACGACCTGGCCATCACCATCCAGCGCAACAACGCGGAGCGGGCGCGGCTGCGCAGCGTTTTCGTCACCGAAGGCGCGCCGATCCAGACCCATGTGCCCGGCCTGAAATGCCCCTTCGCCGCCATCTGGGCCGAGCACGACCAGACCATCGGGCCTTACCTGCACGAGCGCCCGGCCTGGCTGAAGCGCTACCGCCCGGATGCGCGCCACATCATCATCCCCGACGCCGGACACTGGTGCGCCTTCGAAGCACCGCAGGCCTTCAACCACGCCCTGCTGGAATTGCTGGCCTGAACGGCGGCCGAAGCGCCTGCGCCCAGGGTGAACCGTTGATGCGTTGGCCCGATCAACCAGGTGACCCGGTAACCTGGAATATTGTGATCAGTTAGAGACGGGTACCCGCCCCATCATTGGATAGACAGGGCGAATGTGATCACAAGCCTGGCAGCATCAGCAGCCGCTCAGGTTCCTGGTGCACGCTTGCGGCCCAGCATGGTGCCGCGACAAGTCTCCGTGCCGCACCAGCAGGGATAGCGACGCTTCTTTTCCTTCAGCGACAGGCTTTCCTCACAGGTGAGGTTGTAGTCATAGGTCAGCTCTTCACCGGACTTGATGGTGCGCAGCGCATTGATGAAGACGCGCTCCTTCTCATCCTCTTCGGCCTCGCAGTTGGGCTTGCACGAATGGTTGATCCACTTGGCTGGCGTGGCACGGTTGATCGAGTCCAGGCAATGGGTGCCCTCACCGATTTCAAACAGAAAGGTGTGATAGGGGATCGGGTCGACGGGATAGCGGCGTTCGGCCTCTTCCCAGGTGATGCGCTCGCCGCGGTATTCGGTGATGCGCTCACCCTTGCGGATGTTGCGGGTGGCCACCATGCCCTTGCCGTGGATGGCGGACTGGCGCACCGCATACGCGCGGGCGGGCACGGCTGCTGCTGCAGTGGCCGCCTTCTTCGCAGGCTTGCCGACCTTGACGAGCTTGACGACCTTGGCCACCTTGGCCACCTTGGCGACCTTGACGACCTTGACGACCTTGACGACCTTGACGACCTTGACGACCTTGGCGACCTTGACGACCTTGACGACCTTGGCCACCTTGGCCACCTTGGCCACCTTGGCGACCTTGGCGACCTTGACCGGCCTGCTTGCCTTGCCCGACTGGACTGACTGGCTCTTGCCTGACTGGCGTTCAGCCACACGCTTGTTTGCGGGGCCCTTCTTTTTGCTTTGCATGATGCTCACAGTGAGA
>CAIPGJ010000239.1 GCA_903864555.1 uncultured Pseudomonadota bacterium
ACCCGGACGACGAGGTGGTGGACGCGCTTCAATGACATGGTGTTCCTCCTTGGTGTTCGGATATTGATTCGGTGGCATCGGTTGAATTGACGCAGTGGCATTTTACGGTGGCAGACGAGGCAGCGGGCGGCGGGAGAAGGCGATGTGATGGCCGGCCATTGAGAAGGTTCTTAGTGCGATGCCGCATCAGATTTTTTCGCCATGGCCTCAGAGCCATTCCCGCTCTTGTGGCTCGCGCACCGGGAGGAGTGCTGGGCGGCGCTGCGCATCCATGGACGCAGCCAACTCCTAATCCCGCCCTGTCCCGGGTCACCTGCCTGCCCGCCTCGTGCTAGCGTACGCCCTGCCGCCGGCGCACGAGCGCCTGCCCCGCATCCATCCAACCATCACACAACTGGGATAAGCCATGACCAGACCTCCCGCCATCCTCGTGGAAACCCCCGCGCCGCATGTGCGCCTGCTGCGCTTCAACCGGCCGGAAACCCGCAACGCCATGGATACCGAAGTGCGTGAAACCCTCGCCGCCTGCTTCACCAGCCTGGGCGCGGACGCGGACACGCGCTGCATCATCCTCACCGGCGGCGAGAAATCCTTCGCCGCCGGCTCCGACATCAAGGAGCGCGTTACGCTGGACGTGATCGGCAAAATGGCCAGCGACGATGTGAAGGCGCAGCTCACGCGCGCCATCATGAACTGCCCCAAGCCCGTCATCGCCGCGGTGCGCGGTTACTGCCTGGGCGGCGGCTTCGAGACCGCCATGATGTGCGACATCATCATCGCCGGCGAATCGGCGCAGTTCGGCCTGCCCGAAGTGAAAATCGGCGTCATCCCCGGTGCCGGCGGCACACAGCTGCTCTCGCGGATCACCGGCAAGCACCTCGCCCTGTACTACATCCTCACCGGCCGCTTTTTCAGCGCGAAGCAGGCGCAGGAATTCGGCGTCGCCGCCGAAGTCGTGCCCGATACCGAGGTCGAAGCCACGTCCGTGAAGCTGGCCGCCGAAATCGCCGCCCTCGCCCCGCTGGCCATCCGGCAGGCCAAGGAGGTGCTGCTGCGTGGTGCCGATGTGCCGATGGAAGTCGGCCTCGCCCTCGAAGCGCGCGCCAGCCAGTTGCTCTACGCCACCGAAGACCAGAAGGAAGGCATGAAGGCCTTCATCGAGAAGCGCAAGCCCGATTTCAAGGGGCGGTAGAAAGCCGTGCGATGATGGGACCCAAACAGTCCCGCAGAGCTGTGCATCCGGATTCACGAATCGTGGTGACGATGTTCAATCAGGAGGAGATGATGAGCAAATCGAAGCTGGCAATGCTGGGCGTAAGTACCGCAATCGTGCTGGGCCTGCCGGGGCTGGAGGCGTGGGCGCAAGCTTACCCGGCCAAGCCGGTGCGCATGCTGGTCGGATACAGCGCAGGGGGCTCGACCGACATCTCCGCGCGCCTGGTGGCGCAGAAGATGTCCGATGAAATGAAGCAGCCGGTGCTGGTTGAAAACCGCCCCGGGGCGGGCGGTTCGATCGCCATACAGGCGGTGGCCAGTTCGCCGTCCGATGGTTACACCCTGGCCATGATTGCAGCG
>CAIPGJ010000240.1 GCA_903864555.1 uncultured Pseudomonadota bacterium
GGCACGCCTGATCGCCTGGCCTTTCGGACTGCTGGATAGCTGCCTCGTTGCCGATGGCGGCGGCGCCCTGGTGCTGGTGGGCAAGGAGCGCGCGCGTGACTTCCCCAAGCCACCGGTCTGGTTGCTGGGCAGCGGCGAAGCCTCCGCGCATCGCAGCATCACTGCCATGCGCGATCTCACCACCTCGGATGCAGCACGCCTCTCGGGCGCGGAAGCCTTCCGCTCGGCCGGCGTCACGCACAGGGACATCGACCACGCCATGCTGTACGACGCCTTCAGCATCACGCCGATGTTCGCCCTGGAGGACCTGGGCTTTGTCGGTGCGGGCGAATCGGGGCCTTTTGTGGCGCAGAAGAAGAAGGGACTGGACGGCAAGATCGTCTATCACACCGGTCCCGGCGGCGATTTCCCCATGAACACCAATGGCGGCGGCCTGTCCTACTGCCACACCGGCAAGTACGGCATGTTCGCCATACTGGAATCGGTCTTCCAGCTGCGCGGCACGGCCGGCGCCCGCCAGGTGCCCGGCGTGGAGGTTTCGCTGGTGCACGGTCCGGGACGCCAGTACGCGGCGGCAGGCACGCTGATTCTGTCGCGCTGAACGGGAGGCAAGATGAGCACGGCGAACAAGACAGGTCCTGCAGCAAAGCGCGTCCTGGGAGGCATGCGTGTGCTGGACATGACCCGCATGGTGGCAGCACCCGTGGCCAGCCAGATCCTGGGCGACCTGGGCGCAGACATCATCAAGGTGGAGCGCCCCGGCGCCGGTGACGACATCCGCCGCTACGGACCGGTGTATGCCACCGACGCCACCACCGGCAAACCGGGCGACTCCTCCTACTACACCGCCTTCAACCGCAACAAGCGCTCGGTCACCATCGACTTCCAGAAGCCCGAGGGCCGTGACCTCCTGCGCCGGATCGCCCTGCAATGCGATGTACTGATCGAGAACTACAAGGTGGGCGACCTGGCCCGCCATGGGCTGGACTACGCATCGCTACGCAAGGACAATCCGGGCCTCATCTATTGCTCGGTCACCGGATACGGGCAGACCGGGCCCTATTCGCCCCGCCCGGGGCTGGACGCGGTGTTCCAGGTACAAAGCGGCTTTTCGCAGATCGTCAGTTTTCCCGACGAGAATGGCATAGCCAAACCCCAGGTCACCGGCGTGGTGGCCGTGGACATCCTCACCGGCAGCAATGCCACCATCGCCATCCTGGCGGCGCTGCTGCATCGCGAGCGCACCGGCGAAGGCCAGTCGATCGACATCGCGCTCCTCGATTCGGCCATCGCCTTCACTTCCTACGGCGCGCAGCAATACCTGGTATCGGGCAAGGAGCCTGTGATGCGCGCCCCGGTGGGCCCGCTGGAGATCGTAGATTGCGCCGATGGGGCAGTGCTGCTGCTGGGCACAAAGGATCCGCATTTCGTGCAGATGGCCCGCATCCTCGGCCGCCCGGAACTGTCTTCCAATCCGCGCTTCGACACCGCCGCCAAGCGCCACATCCACCGCAAGGAACTGCGCGCCATCCTGGTCGAGCTGGTCAAGCCGTGGAAACGCAAGGCGCTCATGGATGAACTGGGTGCCGCAGGCGTCATGGCCGGCTCGCTCAATACCGTCTCGCAGGTGTTCGATGACCCACAGGTGCAGGCTCGCGGCATGGCGCAAGCTCTGCCTTCACCGCGCTATCCGGACCAGAAGGTGATTGCCAGCCCGATGCGCTTCAGCGAAACGCCCGTGCGCTACGAGCTGCCACCGCCCGGACTGGGCGAACATACCGATGAGGTGCTACGCGAGGTGCTGGGCCTGGACGCGGCGGCGCTGAATGCACTTCGGGACAAGGGCGTGCTGTAGCCGCCCCGGGCCTTCGTCTTGTTGCGACGGCAGGCACTGCTTGCCGGGACTCCGGTGCGGCAGGGCCGCTACTCCGCCTTGATGTTGGCTTCCTTCACCACGCGCTGGATGCGCTCCTGCCCGCTCTTCAGGAAGGCCTGGAAGGTGGCGCGTGACCCGAGCTTGCGATCGTAGCCCATCTTGCGCAGTTGCAGTTCGGTCTCCGGGCCGTCCATCAGACGGTTGGTGTCGGCATTGATCCTGTCGAGGATGGCTGCTGGTGTGGCAACCGGTGCGAGCAGGCCGTAC
>CAIPGJ010000241.1 GCA_903864555.1 uncultured Pseudomonadota bacterium
ATGGTGCGTTCCGGGGTCATGTAGAAATTCGGCGCGGTGCAGGCGGCCCATTCCGGTCCGACCACTTCATCGGTCTTCGCCGTCATGAAGTCGTGCTGGCAGGGGATGGCATGCGGGCCGGCCACCTGCAGCAGCAGTTCCACCGTCGCCACGAACATCTCCGAGCCGCGCAGCTTGAGCACCGAAGCCTTGGGGTCCTGGCCATGGTCCTTGCGCGCGCGCATGCCGGTGAGCACGCGCATGGCGGTGATCTCCAGCGCCTTCACCTGCACTTCCAGGTCGGCGACCTTCTCGCGAAAGCGCGGGCTTTCCGACATCGGCTGGCCGTCGACGATGATGTCCTTTGCCAGATGCTTGGCGCGGCTGATGCGACCCTTGGCCAGGCCCACCCGGGCGCCGCCGGCGCGCTCGTTGCCGAGGGCGTACTTGGCGTAGTTCCAGCCCTTGCCTTCCTCGCCGATCAGGTTCTTCACCGGCACCCGCACATTGTCGAAGAACACCTGGTTGGTGTGGTGGTCGCCGTCGATGGTAATGATGGGGCGCACGGTGATGCCCGGGGCCTTCATGTCGATGAAGAGATAGCTGATGCCCTCCTGGCGCTTGCCCTCGTTGCTGGTGCGCACCAGGGCAAACATCCAGTTGGCCTTGTGCGCAAGGCTGGTCCACATCTTGCCGCCGTTGATGACGTAGTGGTCGCCGTCGCGCACCGCCGAAGTGGCCAGGCGCGCCAGGTCCGATCCGGCCTGCGGCTCGGAGAAGCCCTGGCAGAACCAGTACTCCATGCTGCGGATGCGCGGCAGGAAATGTGCCTTCTGCACCTCGGTGCCGAAGGCGATCACCACCGGACCGGCCAGGTTGATGTTCTGGTTCAGCTGGTCGATGCCGCGCGCACGGTTGAGTTCTTCGCGGAAGATGTAGAGCTGCACGCCGCTCCAGCCGGTGCCGCCCCACTCCACCGGCCAGCCCGGCGCCCCCCAGCCCTTGCCATCCAGGATTCGCTGCCAGGTCACCATGTCGTCGCGAGTCCAGCGCTGCCCCAGCAGCATCTTGCGGCTGATGGATGGCGGCACCGAGGCCTCCATGAAGGCGCGCACGTCCATGCGAAAAGCGTTTTCCTCGGGGGTGAAATTCGGGTTCATGCGGTTGTGCTTTCGAATGGACGGTTCGGGATAGGGTGAGCGCCGCCATTTTAATCCCGGTGCCGCCCCTCACGCCTTGCCCCTGGCGCCTCGTCCTTGCTTCGTCACGGATTTTCGGCGCAACCGTGGTGGCAACGCCGTCTATGTTGAACCCCTTGTCAAAGGGTCTTCATCGATTTCCGGGGCCGCAAGGCTTACCCCCTTGTATAAGGTGGCCCGCATCAGTGTCTCGACGGCCACGCCGATCTTGCCAATGTCGTGGACCAGTCCCATCGGGTTGATAGCACGCCGACCTGGCACAGGCCTGCCGGGTGCCAGGCCCTATAATCGGCAGAGTCACTCGATGGGTATCCGGATGCTGGGCAGGATCAGAAAATCGCTCGACAACCAGTACGAGCGCGACGACTTCGTGATTGCGCAACTGCAGTCCCTGCCTCGCGACAGCCTGCTGCTCGATGCCGGCTGTGGCAGCCAGCGTTACCGCCCCCACTGCGCGCACCTGCGTTACAAGGCGCAGGATTTCGGCCAGGCCGGGACGGACGAGAAGGCCAGCATGGCAGCAACCACCAACTACCAGTAC
>CAIPGJ010000242.1 GCA_903864555.1 uncultured Pseudomonadota bacterium
CCTGGCGCGCCACAATGGCGCGTGCCAGGGCAATGCGCTGCTGCTGGCCACCGCTCAATTGATGGGGATAGCGATCCTTCAGGTGCAGGCAGCTCACGGTATCCAGTGCCTGCTCTACCTGGCCCGCGATCTGCGCCTTGGGCACTCCCCGCGCACGCAGCGGATAGGCCACGTTGTTGAATACCGAGAAATGCGGCCACAAGGCATAGGACTGGAACACCATGCTGACGTTGCGCGCCTCGGGCAACACCATCTGCCTGGTGGCGCTGGAGAAGACCACCACGGAATTGATGCTGATCTCGCCGGCGTCGGGCGTCTCCAGCCCGGCAATGCTGCGCAGCAGGGTGGTTTTGCCGCAGCCACTGGGGCCGAGCAGCACCACCAGTTCCCCGGGATAGACATCAATGGACAGGTCATCCAGGGCGGCCACAGTGCCCCCCTGTGACCTGAATACCTTGCGCACATTACGCACGCTCACGGCAGGCGTGTTGTCGCCCGGCGACGAAACCGTCATGAATGCCCTCTCATACTGGACTGTTCCGGTAAATCTGGTACGGGCTTGCGGTGCGCGCCCGGAGGCTGCTCCTCAAACCCGGGCCTGCTTCAGGGCGATCCCAGCAGCTCGCGAACGCGCGCAATCTCCTGCCGCGACACGGCCTCATTGGGCGGCGTGTAGTCCTTGGGGACCGGGTAGGTGCCGGCGATATTGGGCAACGGCGATCCACCCAGGCGATTGCCGTTCTGAATCGCCTGGCCCTCGGGAGAGATCATGAAATTCAGCATGAAACGCGCCGCATTGGGCCGTGCGGCACTCGCCGAAATCCCGTTGGTGATCTGCGCACCGGTCACCTGACCGGCATCGACCGTGGCGATCGGAGCACCGGCCTTCTCCAGAGCCGGCAGCACCGAAACCGATATCGGCAGGCTCAAGGCGGCCTCGCCCGCCGCGACCAGTTGCACGGTCGGAGCGCTGGACGACTGGAAGTTGGGCCGCAAGGCCCCCAGGCGCCGCATGAAGTCATCGCCGTGCCTCTTGGCGAGATCGACATACATGCTGGAGATGGAGATCGAGGAGTTGATGCCCAGCATGGCGATCTGGCCCTTCCATTTCGGATTGGCCATGTCGGTCCACTTGGTGATCTCGCCTTTTTTCACCTTGTTGGTGTTGACCACCAGCACCGCTGGCTGGATGCTGGTCACCACATATTTTGGCGCCTTGAATTTTTCCGGGAAGCCGGCGTAGCGCGGCAGATCCGCAATCGAGGCGAATGCCTTGTCGTTGAGGTTATAAATCATGTGTTCGCCCAGGCCTATCATGTCGGCCTGCAGCTTGCCGGCATCTATTTCTGTCTGGGCCCGGATCTTGAGTGCGGTGGTGGGCGCGTTGTAGACGGTCACCGCAATGCCGAAGCGTTCCTTCATCGCCTTGACCAGGGTGTCATTGACCGCGGCGGTCTGCGCCGAATAATAGGTCACCGCACCTTCCTTGCGCGCGGCCGCTTCCAGGGCGGACAGCCCCGGCGTGGCTGCACCTGCGACGTCCCAAGGGAGTGTCAGTACGAGTGCCAGGCCAACTGCAGCCGCAGGTTGGCGAATCACTCCATGCGCTTGTGTTGATATTTTCATTTGCCGCCTCCATTTCGCTTCTCTTGCGTGAGAAATCCCCGTGCGGCAACAGGTCTGCGCCCATTGTTGCGCGCAAGGATTGCGTGCACCTTGCAGTCTGACCGGACCGGTTTGCGACTGTGCAGCTTCGCTGCCCGGCTCTACTGTCGGATCATTGTAGTGAAAGGTCGGACCACAAGCAAAGCGGGCTTCGCCTGTCCTCCATGCGGATACTGCCGCACTCACCGAGATCTCCCGTCAGCAAAGTCATGAGAGCGAGCCGACACCGCCACCATCGACCTGCAGACTTGCCCCGGTAATGAATCCAGCCTGCTGTGAGGCGAAGTACAGCACCGCGCTGGCCAGTTCGGAGGGCTCACCCAGGCGATGCAGGGGCAATCCGCGCACGCGCGCCTCCATGTCGTAGTTCGCCATGCTGGCCGTGGCAATGGAACCGGGGCACACCGAATTCACGGTGACGCCACTGGCCCCTACCTCGTTGGCCAGATGCTTGAGCATGCCCGTCACACCTGCCCGAAAAATGGTCGACAGGCCGTGATGCGGCATGGGTTGCTTCACGCTGGCCGAGGTGACACCGATGACCCGCCCCCAGCGACGCTCGACCAACACCGGCACCACTTCCTGGACCAGCAGTGCCGCAGCCCACAACTGGGTTTCATAAGCGCTCCGCCAGCGTTCTTCTTCGCGCTCATCCAGGATATTCCGCAAAGGCACGGGGGGTCTTCCGGTGTTGATGACGAGGATATCGGGACCACCCAGTTCCCGGGCCGCCTCCACCAGGCGCTTCACATCTTCGCGTTTGCGCAAATCGCCCGGCACCGCACGCACCGTGGCGCCATAACTGCTTTCGAGTTCGCCTGCATTCTCAAAGAGCAGTTCGGCACGCCGGGCGCAGATGACCACCTTCGCCCCCTCTGCCGCAAATCCTGCTGCAATGGCCTTGCCCAGGCCAGAACTTGCACCTGTGACAATAGCCGTTTTTCCCTTGATGCCAAGATCCATGTGCGTCTCCCAGAAAATCCTACGCTGTCACGTACAGCGCTTTACTCCTCCCAACCCGCCAGCAAATCACCCACTTCATCGGCCACCACCTCCAACACCATGGGGTCAATGGACTGGCGCAAGCCCATGAGCAGGGTATGCACCACATGGTGACGCCGCGCCCCCAGCACCCGCGCCTGATGGATTGCCTGACGCATCACCCCGGTCCACAGGTAATGCGCTGCCAGATGCAGGGTCATCAGCGGCGCCAGTTGCGCCGGCATGGTGTTGCCGATCGACTTTTCGTAGCGGATGCGCTGAACCTTGTAGGCCTCCGGATGAAGCTTGCCGAACAACTCCACATGTCGTGGGACCACGCCATGCATGCGCTGGTGCCAGGCCGTGATCATGCGGATTTCCTCGGAGGTCAGCTCTGATGAGTTCAGGTTGATACCGGAGCGGAAGGCCTTGGAATCCGGCCCCCAGCCTTTTGGCCACTTCAGCCGCTTCTTCGGCTTCTCGCTGTCCGGCCACTGTCGCAGATAGTCGGCACTCGTTTCTGCGGCCGCGTTCATGCCCCTTGCGCCAGCAGTGAGATAGGCATAGTTGAGCACGTCAAGCACCAGTGCCTTGGGCGCGCCGGCTTCCCGGGCATTGATGATCTCGTAGAGGATGCCCTTGGGATTGGCCATCGCCGTGTAGGTGTGCAAATAGAACAGGATGGTCGCGATGTCCGGCAGGACGGCACCGTCGCGCGACTTGGGCACGGTGATGAGGTGTTGCCGCGAGAGTTTGAAAGCCGAAGGCAGGTTCTCGATCAGGAAGGGCGCAAAAGGAACCAGATCCAGCCCTCCCTTGCCGTGGGTATCCCGGTACCAGGCGAGGAGGTTCTTCTTTTCCTCGGCGGTAAATCGATCACCCACTGAAAAATCCAGCCCGGTGTCAGCGAAATTGCGTTCTGCAGGCGCTACGGACATGATGTCTCCTTGGGGATGTATTTGTCAGTATCCCTGACGCAAGTGCAGTCAGGGCGATTCATTGGAACGAGTGCAGCCGAAACAAGGAAACAATCCGCACGCCTTCCACCATTCGGCGCCTCCCTCCGCATTCCCATTCACA
>CAIPGJ010000243.1 GCA_903864555.1 uncultured Pseudomonadota bacterium
CCCCCTTGTCAAAGGGGGGCAGGGGGGATTTTCTTTTGTGACAAACATCGAAGGACGCTGGCTATCGCCCCGCCAGCTTCGCAAACGCCTCACCCCACAGCGGACCAATCACCTCCGGCGTATGCCGCGCGGAGATGATGTCCTGTCCACGGGCAATGCGAGCCGCGGCTTCATCCGGATGTGCCAGTGCCCATCGCAGGCCCGCGATCAGGTCTTCGCCGATCCATGCCGATTCGCGGAACTCCCAGTAGCTCGGCAGGCCGTGCGCGACCACGAAGCGTCCGGCCCATAGGGACTCGGTCATGCGGTTCGCGCTTGCGGCCATGCGCGCGGCCACGTCGCTCGGGATGATGACCGCATCGCAGGCCGCCATTGCCTGTTCCAGTACGCTGGGTGACCAGTATTCGAGGCGTGCTTGGAAGGCGGGTGAGGCGCGGTTCCATGCGGCGATGTCGGCATCAATGCCTTCGATCGGCCCGGTGACCAGCGTGAGTTCCAGCTGCACCTCGCACGCGAAGACCTGCAACTGCGGGATCAGCGCCTTCAGGTAAAAATAATTGCGCCCCTGGCCACCGAACCACAACAGCTTCAGCGGGCGTGGCTGCGCGCGCTTGAGCAGGCGCTTGAGAAAGCTGCGCTGCGGCGGCGGATTGAATGCCGGCTCGCGTCGCGTGCCCTCCACGGGATCAGCGATCACGATGGAAGTGCGGCCGGTTTTTTCCTCGATGATGTCAGCGAGTGACTGTGTGGTGATGATGAGCGCGTCGCTCAATTCGATGGTTTCGCGAAAGGCCGGGGCGCGCGCGTCCTGGAAATGGTTCTCGCCGAAATCCACCACGATCCTGACGCCAGCGCGGCGAAAGGCGTGGATGCAGTCGAAGTAGCCGCGCCCGTCTTCAAGGCCGTCCACGTTCGGATGCAGCCCTGACACCATGACCAGATCGGGCTTGAGCGCGAGGGCCTGTGCGAGGCCGTCATCCGCGGGCGGCGAGAGCAGCCACTGTTCGACACCGGCCGACTGCAGCCACGCCGCCGGGATGCCCACGCGCAGCCGCCGGCCCGCCGAACGGTGATGGCGCAGCAGGCCCGGATCAGGATGCAGGCCGGGTGTCTCGCTGTGCGAAAGCCAGATGACGCGCAGGCCCTCTGCCGGGGTTGAAGTGTTCACCGGGCGGAGTATATCGGGCGCGCTGGGGGCACACCCCCGGTAGGTGCTTCGATGCAGCAGCTAGTGCTGCGCCTTGCCCTGCAGAGATAAGAAGAAGTCGTAGCCGGGTTGCTGACAGATGTCAGTCATCGTGGTGATGAACCCGCAGGCAGTCACTGTGATGGTTGCCCAAAAACAGGCAGATTCCTCACTGCGCTCGGAATGACAGCCCGGGTACTTGCGACGTCTTGAAAGGCTGAATCCGCAACTGTTCGCCCTGGGTTTGTCGGGGGGCGAACAGCTTTCTCGTTGCTCAGTCCCGATAATCCGGATACATCCGGTCCATCAGCCGGCGCATGGCATCCCAGGCCACGTCCTTCTTCGAGGTGGCGTTGTCTGCGCCCATGAGCTGGGGCTTGGCGAGGGAGGCGGTGGCCTGCGTTGCAGTTTTCTGCACGATGTCCATGGGCGGGATGTTCAGTTTTGCGCCACCGGCCTGTGCCATGACCTGCACGGCGCAGGACTCTTCCAGCTTGCGCATCAGCGCAAAGGCCTGGCCGACGGTGTCGCCGGCGGCGAGCAGGCCGTGGTTGCGCAGGATCATCGCGTTCTTGTCGCCAAGCGCGCCGGCGATGCGTTCGCACTCGTCCGGATCATCAGTGATGCCTTCGCAGTCGTAATAGGCCACGCGTCCCTGCAGGCCCATCGAGGCCAGCGTCAGCGGGAGCAGGCCCTGTTCCTGGGCGGACACCGCCATGCCGGCGAAGGAATGGGTGTGGAGGACGCACTTCAGGTCTTCGCGGATGCGGTGCACCGAGGCGTGCACGACAAAGCCCGGCGCAAATACGGGGTAGGGCGAGGGCATGATCTTGTTCGCCTTCAGGTCCACCTTGAGCAGGTTGGAGGCGGTGACTTCCTGGTACATCAGGCCGAACGGGTTCAGCAGGAAGTGATGGTCGGGGCCGGGTGCGCGCACCGAGATGTGGTTGTAGATCGAATCCTTGTGCCAGCCCATGTGCTCGACGGCGCGGTAGCAGCAGGCGAGGTCGAGGCGCGCTTCCCATTCCTCGGGGGAACAGTTGAGCGGGCGGGCGTTGTGCGGTTTCAGTTGGGCGGACATTGCGACTCTCCTTGAGGTACG
>CAIPGJ010000244.1 GCA_903864555.1 uncultured Pseudomonadota bacterium
CAAGGCCATGCCAAATGCCACGATGGACGTCGCTGGGCCTCCCCTGCCATGCAATCGTTCAGCATTCAGCAACACTAACGCAAGCCCAAGGTCCCCATGAGCCGCTTCGTCGCCATCGACTTCGAAACCGCCGCCTACGCGCGTGACAGTGCCTGCTCTATCGGCATGGTCACCGTGGCCAACGGAAAAATCGAGCGCAGGGAGCACTTCCTCATCTGCCCGCCGTCACCGGACTTTGCCTTCACCCACATCCATGGCCTCACCTGGGCTGACGTGCAGGACGCCCCTGGCTTCGACAAGCTGTGGCCGCGCCTGCACGGCCTGCTCGAGGGCGCCGATTTCCTCGCCGCCCACAATGCCAGCTTCGACCGCGGTGTGCTGGGCGCCTGCTGCCGCACCGGCGGCCTCGCCCCGCCCGAACAGCCCTTTGTCTGCACCGTGCAACTGGCCCGCCGGCAGTGGAACATCCGCCCGACACGCCTGCCCAATGTCTGCGCCGAACTGGGCATCACGCTGCGCCACCATGATGCGCTGTCCGATGCCGAAGCCTGCGCGCGGATCGTGATGGCAGCGGAGCGGGAGGGATGGGTGTTTGGCGGGGTGTGAGACGATCCGCTGGCGGGGGCAGGCGAGCTCGATCAGCCATGCGCATGGTCATGGACGCCCCCTCTTCACAATGCTAGAGTTTTCACAGAACAAGACCAACATTCAAATCACCCACCGGAGGTCATCGTGAGCAGGACAAAACAGGCAATCATTGGCGCCATCGCGGGCATCGGCATCGGGGGGGCGCTGCTGTTCAATCCCGCAATGGCGCAGGACTATCCTGCACGCCCGGTTCGCCTGCTCATCCCCTTCGCGCCGGGCGGGACCACCGATGTGTTCGCCCGCAAGTACGCCGAGCGCATGAGCCGCGAGGGTGTGCAGATGATCCCGGAGAACAAGGCCGGTGCTTCGGGCGCCATTGCTGCGGCCGAGGTGGCGCGCGCCACCCCCGATGGTCATACGCTGTTTTTCGCCACGTCCTCCACGGTGGCCATCCTGCCGCTCATGGACCAGAAGACGCCCTACGACATCGACAAGGACTTCGCCCACATCTCCCTGATCGGCATCACCTCGCACCTGATCTCGGTGAATCCGAATTTCCCCGCGAAAAGTCTCTCGGAACTGGTGACCCTGCTCAAAGCCAGTCCGGGCAAATACTCCTACGGCCATTCCGGCGTGGGCCGCCCCACCCACCTGGCTGGTGAGCTTTTCAAGACCCTGGCCGGGGTGAACATCATCGATGTGCCTTACAAGGGCAGTGCGCCGGCGCTGATGGATGCCATCGCTGGCATCCACCCGGTGTTCATCGATGGCTTTGTCACCATCGTGCCGCAGCACCGCTCGGGCAAGATGCGTGTGCTCGCCCAGCTGGCCGAGACGCGCTCGAAGATCCTGTCCGACATTCCGACCTCCGCCGAGGCGGGGCTGCCCGGTTTCACCTCGGGCTCCTTCATGGTGGTGATGGCCCCGGTGAAGACGCCGCAGGGCGTGCAGCGCACCCTGGAAAGCGTCACGGCAAGGGTGGTGCGCGATCCGGCCTTCCAGGCGGAGATGCTCAACGTCTACATCGACCCGGTGACCGACAGCACGCCGGAGAAGATCCGCGCACTCATCGCGCGTGAGCGCGCCAAGTGGGGCCCCATCATCAAGGCCACTGGCGCCACGATGCAGTAAGGCCGCGGCCGGTTCGCCGGCCCACCGCTTTCCATTCGACATTTTTTGGGCGCAGCGCGTCCGATTCAACCCTTACTGAAGGAAGGCCCCGCCATGGCGTACGAGTGTTTCAAATTCAGCGTGGAGAATCATATTGCCACCGTCACCTATGACCGCCCGCCGGTGAATGCGCAGAACCGCCGCGCGCGCGACGAGGCCATCGACATCTTCGACGAATGCGGTGACCGCGACGACGTGCGCGTGATCATCCTCACCGGCGCGGGCAAGGTGTTCTCCGCGGGCGCGGATGTGAAGGAGCGCGTGGGCCTGGTGAGCAAGCCCGGGGACTACACGCGCCACAACCGCGTCACGCGGGAGTTCTTCTACGCCATCGAGGATTGCACCAAGCCGGTGATCGCCGCCGTGAACGGTCCGGCCATCGGCGCGGGTTTCCGCCTCATGCTGAGTTGCGACATCATGCTGGCCGCTGACCATGCCTGGTTCCAGATGACCGAAGTGGATGTCGGTCTTTCCGGCGGCATGAAATCGCGCACCACGCACTTCGGGCGCTCCTGGGCGCGTTACATGTGGTACACCGGCCGCCGCATCCCGGCCACCGAGCTCTATCGGCTCGGCGTCATCACCGCCTGTGTGCCGGCGGCGCAACTGATGGACACCGCCATGGACATCGCCAAGGAGATTGCCTCGAAAAGCCCGCTGGTCATTGCCAAGGCCAAGGCTGCCTTCAACGCCGTGGAGGAAATGCCCGAGCGCGAGGCTTATCGCTTCGAGCAGGGCATCACGGTGGAACTGTCCAAGAGCCGCGACACCCGCGAAGGCCTGCAGGCCTTCGTGGAAAAGCGCAAACCCAAGTTCGAGAGCTGAGAGAGGGCCATTCATGTCACGCGCTTTCGAGGGCATCCGCATTCTGGATTTTTCCCAGGTGGTCTCCGGGCCCTTTGCCACGGAACAACTGGCGCTGCTCGGTGCCGATGTCATCAAGTTCGAGCGTCCGCCTACAGGCGATGAGTCACGCAGCTTCGGCACGCCGCTGGGGCCGGGCTTTGGCGCGCCCTTTCTCAGCCTGAATGCCGGCAAGCGCTCCATGAGCCTCGACCTGAAGAATCCCGAAGCCATCGCGCTGGTGAAAAAGCTTATCCCCACCGCGCACGTCATCGTCGAGAACTTCCGGCCCGGGGCCATGGCGCGCATGGGCCTGGGCTATGAGGACGTGAAGAAGATCAAGCCGGA
>CAIPGJ010000245.1 GCA_903864555.1 uncultured Pseudomonadota bacterium
CACTGCAAGCCATGCAGCCGGTTGTCTGCCGGCCTGGTGACAGTTGCCCGCAATCCGGGCGTGGCACAGAGGCTGTCCGACGGCGGGGAGGCGCATGCAAACGCCTGGGACCTTGCACTTGCAGTTCCGCAAGCACATCGTCGCGGAGATGGCATGAGGGAAGAAGGTGGTAACCGAAACCGGCTTCAAGTTGCTGTCGTGGTGATGCCGCCTGCTGCGGTACCTCAGGCCACCTGATGCCTCAAGGTGCGAGACGGTCGATTGCCCAGCCTGCACCCTGCCGGCGATAGCGTAGGCGGTCATGCAGCCGATTGGAGCGACCTTGCCAGAACTCTACTTCCTGCGCGTCCAGGCGAAAGCCTCCCCAGTGGGGGGGGCGGGGCGGCTGCTCGCCGTACTTGCTGGTTACATCCTTCAGGCGTTGCTCCAGTGCCTCGCGGTCTGGCAGCACGTCGCTCTGGGGCGAAGCCCAGGCCCCCAGCCGGGCCCCCAGCGGGCGGCTGGCATAGTATTCATCGGATTCCGCTGCATCGGTGCGCGTGACCGGACCTTCGATGCGGATCTCACGTTCCAGCTCCGGCCAGAAAAAAAGCAGTGCCGCATGCGCAAAGCCGGTGAGTTCACGTCCCTTGCGGCTGGAATAGTTGGTAAAGAACACAAAGCCGCGCTCGTCAAATCCCTTCAGCAGCACGATCCGTGCGGATGGCTTGTGGTCTGCCCCGACAGTGGCCAGGGTCATGGCGTTGACCGTATGCATCCTGGCATGCACCGCCTGTTCGAACCATTTGCCGAACTGGTCGAAGGGACTGGACGCCACATCGGATTCACCGAGTGCCGCCTTGACGTAATCTTCGCGAATTTTTGAGAGGTCCATGGTTTAATTCTAGCCTGACGGGTGGCTTGCCGCATTCCGGCATGCCACGTCAAGCACGTGAAACATTGGAATCATGAAAGTCATCGTCCTGGGTGCCGGCCTGATAGGCACCACTTCCGCCTGGTACCTGAACGAGGCCGGCCACGAGGTTGTCGTGGTTGACCGGCAGACGGCTGCCGGCATGGAAACCAGCTTTGCCAATGGCGGCCAGATCTCGGTTTCGCATGCCGAACCCTGGGCCAATCCACGGGCGCCGTTCAAGGCCCTGCGATGGCTGGCCAGGGAAGACGCGCCGCTGCTGTTCCGGATGCGGGCTGATCCCGCGCAGTGGCGCTGGGGTCTGCGTTTCCTGTTCGAATGCCTGCCGGCCAACACCCGCCGCAACACCATCCAGCTGGTCAGGCTGGGCCTGTATTCGCGCGCTTCGCTGCAGGCCCTGCGCAAGGCCACCGGCCTCGAGTACGACCAGCTCGAGAAGGGCATCCTGCACTTTTACTCGGATGCGCACGAGCTGGACGCGGCGCAGGCGACTGCCAGCTTGATGCGCGAGCAGGGGTGCTCCATCGAGCTCATCGACGTCGAGGCCGCCATTCGCCTGGAACCGGCGCTGCGCAATGCCCGTCACCTGCTCGCCGGCGCCAGCGTGGCGCCCGACGATGAGTCAGGCGATGCGCACCGCTTCACCCAGGGCCTGGCAGCACTGGCTGCCGCGCGTGGTGTGCAGTTCCGATTCAATGCCGGTGTGCAGCGTCTGCATCGCACTGGCGATCAGGTCGATGGCGTGGATTGCCTGGTCGATGGACGGATCGAGCGCTTGAAGGCGGATGCCTATGTCGTGGCGCTGGGCAGTTACAGCCCGCTGCTGCTGCGGCCGCTTGGCATCGGCCTGAGTGTCTATCCCGCGAAGGGCTACTCGGTCACCCTGCCGGTCGAGCACCCCGAACTTGCCTACACCATGAGCCTCACCGATGAGGCAGGCAAGATCGTGTTTTCGCGGCTGGGTCAGCGAATGCGTGTGGCCGGTACGGCGGAGTTCACCGGATATGACACCAGCCTCAATGCAGTGCGCTGCCAGGCGCTGACGCGCCGATTGCTGCAGTTGTTCCCCGGTGTGGCGGATGCCGGCAAGGCGGAGTACTGGGCGG
>CAIPGJ010000246.1 GCA_903864555.1 uncultured Pseudomonadota bacterium
CAGGGCACACGGCTGCAGGGACAGTGGGACATCGCCCTGCGCGACCTCGAGTACGCCATCGGCCTGGATGCCGATGACAATGGCGAGATCACCTGGGGCGAGGTGAAGGCGCGCCATGCCGACATCACCGCTTATGCCATGGCCCGCCTGCAAGCTCGCTCTGCCGGCGCCGACTGTCCGCTCAAGGTGACCGAACACCTCATCGACGACCATACCGATGGCGCCTATGCCGTGCTGAAGTTCGGCGGCGAGTGCGCGCAGGCATCCGACGCGCTCGACCTGCGCTACAGCCTCTTCTTCGACATCGATGCGCAGCACAAGGGCCTGCTGAAACTCGAATCACCCGCCGGGACGCTGACCGGGGTGTTCGCCGCGGAGCGTCCGCAACGGGTGTTCGAGCTGCGCACCCGCTCGGCGCTGGAGCAGTTCATCGACTTCGCGCGCGAAGGCGTCTGGCACATCTGGATCGGCTTCGACCATGTGCTGTTCCTGCTGTCACTGCTGCTACCGGCCGTGCTGATACGGCGCTACCGTCGCTGGGAACCCGCCCCCAGCTTCAAACGCACCTTCTGGGACGTGGTGCGCGTGGTCACCGCCTTCACCGTCGCCCACTCCATCACGCTGTCGCTGGCCGCCCTGGGGCTGGTCTCATTGCCTTCGCGCGTGGTGGAATCGGTCATCGCCCTGTCAGTGGTGCTGGCCGCACTGAACAACGTGCGCCCGGTGGTGGAGGAACGACGCTGGCTCATGGCCTTCGTGTTCGGTCTCATCCACGGCTTCGGCTTTGCCAGCGTGCTGGCCGACCTCGGCCTGCCGCGTGACGCCCTGTTGCTGGCACTGGTCGGTTTCAACCTGGGCGTCGAAGCCGGCCAGCTCGCCATCGTCGCCTGTTTCCTGCCCGTGGCCTTCGCCCTGCGCGAAACGCCCCTGTACCGCCGCGGAATAATGACCGGCGGTTCCTTGTTGATCGCCTTGATAGCCTTTGTGTGGATGCTGGAACGGGTACTGAACCTGAATATCATCACCGGGCGCTGAACCGGAAAGCAAAATCGTGCCCCATCGCCTGTCCCTGCAGCATCTGCTTACCCTTGCCCTCGGCACCGCTTGCGGCTGGACTCATCCGGCACAGGCCGACGGCCCCCATGTCGAGCGCACCGATGCCGTAGAGGTCATCGGCCATTACGAGAATGCCGTGGGCACTTCCGATACGGCCAGCCAGGGCTTCATCACCCCGAGCCTGATTGCCTCGCGCCCGCTGCAGCGCCCGGGTGATGTGCTGGAATACGTGCCCGGGATCATCGTCACCCAGCACTCCGGGGACGGCAAGGCCAATCAGTTCTTCCTGCGCGGCTTCAATCTCGACCACGGCACCGACTTCGCCACTTCGGTAGCCGGTGTGCCGGTGAACATGCCCACGCATGCCCATGGCCAGGGTTACTCCGACCTCAACTTCATGATCCCGGAACTGGTCTCGCGCATCGACTACAAGAAGGGCCCCTACTTCGCCAGCGAAGGCGATTTTTCCTCCGCCGGCGCCGCCCACATGCACTACTACGACCGCATGAAAGAGGGCCTGGCCCAGATCACCGTGGGCGGCTTCGATTACCGCCGCGCCCTCACTGCCGGCTCGCGCGACCTCGGCCCCGGCCACCTGCTGGTTGCCTTCGAGGCCACCGGCAACAACGGGCCATGGCAATCGCCGGAACACTTCGGCAAGGAAAATGCCGTGCTGCGCTACAGCTTCGGCCGCCCCGACAGCAGCCACAGCATTACCGCCATGGCCTATCAGGGACGCTGGAGCGCCACCGACCAGATTCCGCGGCGCGCGGTGGATGGCGGCACGCTGTCGCGCCTGGGTACCATCGATGCGAGCGACGGCGGCAATTCCCAGCGCTACAGCCTTTCCTACGAACACCGCCACAGCCACGGGGACCACGAGTACCAGCTTTCGGCCTACCTGATGAGCTACCGGCTACAGTTGTTCTCCAACTTCACCTACTTCATGAACGACCCGGTGAATGGCGACCAGTTCGAACAGGCCGACCGGCGCAAGGTCTATGGCATCGCCCCCACCTGGATGTGGACCGGCCGCTGGGGCGAACGTCTCAGCCTGCTGCGCGGCGGCCTCACCCTGCGCAAGGACGACATCGGCATGGTTGGCTTGTACAACACCGCCGAAAGAAGGCGTCTCTCCACGGTGCGCCAGGACGCGGTCAAGCAACTCGGCGCCGGCGCCTGGGTGGAACACACCCTGCAGTGGAATGACTGGCTGCGCAGCGTCGCGGGCGTACGCGCGGACTTCTATCGCGCCGAAGTCCAGAGCAGCCTGGCGGCCAACTCGGGCAGCACCAGCGATCATCAGGTCTCGCCCAAGCTCAACCTCATCTTCGGCCCCTTTGATGAAACCGAGTATTTCGCCAGCTGGGGCCGTGGTTTCCACAGCAACGACGCCCGCGGCACCACCACGCGCGTGAATCCGGCCAGCCTCGCGCCAGTGTCACAGTCCCCCGCGCTGGTGAAGACCAGCGGCGCCGAAATCGGCGCACGCACCGAATGGGTGAAAAACCTGCAGTCTTCACTCGCCCTTTGGCGTCTCGACCTGGACTCGGAACTGGTGTTCGTCGGCGATGCCGGGACCACCCAGGCCAGCCGCCCCTCGGCACGCCGCGGCATCGAGTGGTCCAACCGTTACCGGCCTGCCACCTGGCTCATCCTGGATGGCGACCTGAGCCTGTCGCGCTCGCGCTTCACCCAGCCCGATCCGGCCAGCGGTGGCGCCTTCATCCCCGGTGCCATCAACCGCGTGCTGTCACTGGGCGCCTCGGTGGACAACCTGGGTCCCTGGTCGGGCATGCTGCAGATGCGCTACTTCGGGCCGCGACCGCTGGTCTCCGACAACAACGTGCGCTCGCAAAGCACGCTGCTGTGGAACCTGCGCAGCAGCTATCGCCTGGACAGGAACATCAAGGTCTCGGTCGATGTGCTCAACCTGCTCAACCGCCGGGTGAGCGACATCGACTACCAGTACGCGTCACAGCTACGTGGCGAGGCCGCCGCAGTGAACGACGTCCACTTCCACCCGGTGGAACCGCGCAGCCTGCGCCTGACGCTGGCTGCAAATTTCTAGGCGACGTGTGCGGGCTCCGTCCGGGCAAAGTCGATCGCGTCACGCCAACCTCCCACGACCCGGCCGGCGCACAAATCCATCGGAAGAAGCCATGCCTCGTCCGATATTGATATCAATTTCGGACGATACTACTCTCCATCATTGGATTTACCATGGAAATATAATCATTTCCTCAGTGCCTGTGATAATGATGGAAATCGGGAGCGTGGGCATGCGCATGCACCATCTCCGCGTGGTCGTGCACATGCGCATGGGGACTGCCTGATTCGCCCTGCCTGTGGTCATGCTCATGGTGGGGATCGCTTCCGTGCGCATGAACGTGGGCATGACGCTGCGCCTGATGCAGATGCCTGTGGCTGTGGCGCTCGGTGGCCAACAGCATCGCCGCCACGGCCATCAGCACCAGCGCCGCAATCAGCAGCATGGTCGGGGCCTCGCCCATGGCCAGGGCCAGCAGCACACCAAAAAATGGCGCCGTCGAGAACCAGGCCCCGGTACGCGCACTGCCCAACTGGCGCAGCGCCACCACGTACAGGGCCAGGCTGGCACCGTAAGCCATGGCCCCCAGCAGCAGCGCCGCAGCGATAAGGTGCAGCGCTGGGAAATCTGCGCCATAAAGCAGTGCCAAGGACAGATTCACGCTCCCGGCAACCAGGCCCTTCACCAGTGCAATAGTGACGGCGTCGCCGGCCGCAATCAATCGGGTGAAATTGTTGTCCAGCCCCCACAGCAGGCAGGCGGCAAGTATGGCCAGCGCATGCCAGGGCAACTGCCATTCCCCGGCCGTGCAGGCAAGCAGGGCGCCGGCTGCCAGCATCAGCAGTATCGCCAGCCAGACGCGTCGCCCCACCTGCTCACCGAAAAACCGCACCGCCAACCAGGCCGAGAATACGGACTCGGTGTTGAGCAGCAGGGAAGCCGCAGCCGAGCCGGTTCCAGGAAGCCCCCACAGGAGCAACACCGGTGCCAGCATGCCACCGCACAGGACGGCCGCCGCCAGCGCCGGCAGCCGGGATATTGGCGGCAACTCGATAATGCGCGATTCCATTCGCGTCGCCACTGTCACCACACGCAATAGCAGGAGTCCCAAGCCCGCCCCCAGATACAGCAAGCCGGCCAGGAGCCAGGATGACATGCTTGCAGCACTTCCAGTGCTCGCCGCACCTCCGCTCAGCAACAGGCTGGCCAACGGAACACTGGCGCCGAACAAGGCGGCTGCGGCAAAGGCGATCAGACCGGGCCGCAGCATGAGCCAGTACTCGTGATCGGATTCATGCCTTTCCCCTTGTGGTTAAAGGGTTAACAGCAGAATTATTATCAACGGCCCGGCCAGCCACCAGTGGCTACACTGGCCCTGCCTCGCCACTCTGCCGCGTCCGCTCAGTTTCCCTTTGCGGTGCACGGATCCCGCACGCAATCCACGTAGTACTTCAGTCCGCTTTCGTGCTCCTCGGCCACCAGGCCGTGGATGTCGGTCTCGAAACCCGGGAACTTGGCGTTGAACTCGCGGGCGAACTGCAGATAGCGCACGATGGTCGGGTTGAAACGCTCGCCCGGGATCAAGAGCGGGATGCCCGGCGGATAGGGAGTCAGCAACACGCTGGTGACCCGGCCTTGCAGCTTGTCGATCTCGACGCGGTCGATCTCACCGTGCGCCAGTGCGGCGAAGGCATCCGAGGGCTTCATCGCCGGCTGCATGTCCGAGGTGTACATCTCGGTGGTGAGTTTGGCCACGTCATTGGCCTTGTACATGCCATGGATCTGGTCGCACAGCTCACGCAGGCCGTACTTCTCGTAACGCGGGTACTTCTGGCAGAACTCGGTGAGA
>CAIPGJ010000247.1 GCA_903864555.1 uncultured Pseudomonadota bacterium
GCTAGGGCTGGTGTGCCTGGTGGACCCCTGGGCGCCGCTGGCACCCGGATTCTGGCTCTCGTTCGGCGCTGTTGCCTTGTTGCTGCTGGCCGCGCATGGCAGAACCCCAAACCGGCATTGGCTATGGACGGCGGTGAGCGCACAGGCAGCGATCACCGTCGGCCTCACCCCGCTCACACTGGCGCTGTTTGGGCAGGTGTCTTTGGCGGGCCCGCTCGCCAACGCCCTTGCCATCCCGGTAGTGAGTTTTGTGGTCACGCCGCTGTCATTACTGGCCGCCGCGATACCAATCGACGCTTTTGCCACCCTCGCCCACACCTGCACCGAGTGGCTGGTTGCGTATCTGACCTGGCTGGATGGATTCGAAGGCGCGGTCTGGCGCCGCGCGGCACCGCCATGGTGGACGGTGGGGCTGGCCGTCGTCGGTGTGCTGTTCTGCCTCGCCCCCCTGCGCCCAGCGCTACGCCTGCAAGGCCTTGTGTGGCTGCTACCCATGCTGCTCTGGCCTGCGCCCAAGCCGCAGCCTGGCGACTTGTGGCTTACGGTGCTCGATGTCGGTCAGGGCTTGGCAATCGTCGCACGCACCAATGAACACGCGCTGCTCTATGACACCGGGCCGCGCTACTCGCCCGATGCGGATGGCGGTAATCGCGTGATCTTGCCCTACCTGAGAGGGGAAGGGGTGGAGCGCCTGGACGCCATGGTGGTAACCCATGACGACAACGACCACACCGGCGGCGCGCAGTCGGTCCTCGATGGTGTCGCGGTCGCGCAATTGGTGACCTCGCTGTCGCCGGATCATCCCCTGCACGCCGGCCACACACCTCGCAGCGCATGCCAGTCAGGTGAGCACTGGAACTGGGAAGGCGTCAGCTTCACGTTCCTGCATCCCCCGGCCACCCGAGACCCGGCGCCTGCCACAAAGAAAGCCAAGGACAATGCAGCCAGTTGCGTCCTGAAAGTCACCGCGCACGGCCGCCATGCACTGCTGACGGCGGATATCGAAGCCGACGTCGAAGGCGCGCTGGTCGCCGCCGGCGCGCCCCTCGCCGCCGAGGTACTGCTCGCACCGCACCACGGCAGCAAAACCTCTTCCACCCCGGCCTTTCTGGCAGCGGTGAATCCAGCCACCATCGTGGTGCCGGTGGGCTACCGCAACCGCTTTCGCCATCCCGCACCTGAAGTGCTGCAGCGCTACGAGCGGTCGGGCGCCCGACTCTTGCGCACCGACCGCGATGGTGCCGTCTCGCTGCGGTTCGCGGCAGACGGCATTTCAGCCATCACCTGGCGCGCCGAGCGGCCGCGCTACTGGCATGGACGATAATGGCGAGCCTGCCGGGCGCTGCGCCTCGCACTTCTGCCCGCACTGCTCCCCGCATTTCACCCTCCGACCCGTTGTCCACACCAAGCTTGCCTCCTGCGCATCACAACCTGCTGCGCGCCTTTGCGTTCCTGGTAGGAGCGCACGTGCTGTTCACGTTCCTGGACGCCACCGCCAAGGCCCTGGCTTCGCAGATGGGTGTCCCCCTGATCAGCCTGACACGCCACGGCCTGCACGCGCTGTTCATGCTGGCCGTGTTTGCCCCCACCATGGGCTGGGCCGTTTTTCGCAACCTCACCCGCACCCAGCGGCCCGTGCTGCAACTGGTGCGCGGCTTGCTCCTGGCCGGCTTCACGCTTTTTTTCTTCACCGGGCTGCGTTATCTGCCGCAAGCTGAAGGTACGTCGATCAATTTTCTGACGCCGTTTTTCGTGATGATCCTGGCCGGCCCGCTGCTGGGCGAGAAGGTGACGTGGGTACGCTGGGCGGGGGTGTGTCTGGGGTTCCTGGGCATGTTGATCATCGTGCGGCCGGGCAACAACCTGGCGCCGATTGGCGTGTTCTTCATTCTATTGACGATGCTGTGCAACATCGGCTTCCAGTTGTTGACGCGCAAGCTTTCCGCCATTGACAGCTCGGTGGCGACGATTTTCCTCGCTTCGCTGGTCGGCACCGGAGCCTCGTTGCTGGCCTTGCCGTTGCAGGAAGTGTGGGGTGGCTGGCCGCGCGATCTCACGGCCTGGCAGGTGTTCCTGCTGGTGTCGATGGGGGTGACCGGTGCGCTCAGCCAGTGGTGTCTGATCCGCGCCTATTACTGGTCGTCGGCGTCGTTCATCGCCACGCTGGTGTATCTGCAGATCGTCTGGGCCACCCTCTCCGGCTGGGTGTTCTTCCAGCAATTGCCCGACGCCTTCACCTTCATGGGCATGGGCCTGATCTGCATCGCCGGGGTGGGGGTGATGCTGCTGGAACAGCGGCGCCGCGCCTGATGCCCTGACGGTCGGCTGCCCAGGCTCCTTCGTCATACCGGCCTGTGAGCCGCTCCCACCAAGGGTTTGCGGCTATAGCACCGGTTCAGGCCGCTTGCCGGATTGCCTCCGCCCTCAAAGGTGCCTGTGCCATGGCGTCAAGCGCCTGATCCACCAACGGCATGTCGGGTGCCGGCAGCACGGCCATGCCCTGCCGGAACAGCGCTGCCAGATCCGCC
>CAIPGJ010000248.1 GCA_903864555.1 uncultured Pseudomonadota bacterium
GCCTTGTTGCGCTCGGGCTCGGGCAGCATGCTGGTGTGCTGGGCCCAGGTGGTCATCTGGCGGTCGAGGCGGTCGGTTTCCCACAGGCTCCACTGCAGCGCCAGTGCCTCGTGCTTCGGGTCGGCGGGATAGAGCGGGCTCTTGTGCTTCTTGGCCAGGTAGAAGTTGATGGCCATCGACTCGCTCAGGATGAAGCCCTCGTCATCGATCACCGGCACGAGGGCATTGGCGTTCATGGCGAGGAACTCCGGCGTGCGTGTTTCAGGCGAGCGCGGCGCGTAGGCGTGGTGTTCGTACTGCAGGCCGAGTTCACCGGCCATCCACAGGGTGCGGCGGGCGCGCGATTTTCCGGAACCGTAGATCTTCAGCATGCTATTTCCTCCTGGTTATTATTATCAGTATTAAACAGTGGGTGTTGTCGTTATTGAATGAATGAATCAATTATTATCAGGATTAATCAGGGTGTCGGCATCGACAAGCCGGTGGCCACGGCCTGCTGCTGCGGCCAGCGCGAGCTGATCACCTTGCCGCGGGTGTAGAACTGCACCCCCTCCGGCCCGTAGGCATGCAGGTCGCCGAACAGCGAGGCCTTCCAGCCGCCGAAGGAGAAGAAAGACGCCGGCACCGGGATGGGCACGTTGATGCCCACCATGCCGACCAGGATCTCGTTCTCGAAGCGGCGTGCCGCTTCGCCCGAGGCGGTGAACAGGGCGGTGCCGTTGCCGTAGGGATTGGCATTGATCATGGCGATGGCCTGGTCGAGCGTGTCGACACGCAGCACGATGAGCACCGGACCGAAAATCTCTTCCCGGTAGATGGTCATGTCGGTGCTGACCTGGTCGAACAGTGTCGGCCCGAGGAAATAGCCGTTCTCATGGCCCTGCACCTGGAGGCCGCGGCCATCCAGCAGCAGGCGCGCGCCTTCCTGCTCGCCCTGGGCGATCAAGCCGGCGACGCTGTCGCGATGTGCAGCGGTGACCAGGGGCCCCATCTCCACGTCCGGGGCGTCGCTGGCGCCGACCCGCACAAGCTGCGCCCTGGCCTTGAGCCGGGCGACCAGCGGATCAGCCACGGCACCCACGGCCACCACGGCGGAGATGGCCATGCAGCGCTCGCCGGCTGAGCCGTAGGCCGCGCCGATCAGCGAGTCAGCGGTGAATTCGAGGTCGGCATCGGGCAACACCACGGCGTGGTTCTTCGCCCCGCCCAGGGCCTGCACGCGCTTGCCGTTACCCGCGCAGGTCTGGTAGATGCCGCGCGCAACCGGCGTGGAGCCGACAAAGGACACCGCGGCTACATCGGGATGGGCGAGCAGTGCATCCACCGCGACCTTGTCGCCATGGACGACGTTGAACACGCCATCGGGCAGGCCCGCCTCCTTGAGCAGTTCGGCCAGGCGCAGGCTGCAGGAGGGGACCTTCTCCGAGGGCTTCAGCACGAAGCTGTTGCCGCAGGCGATGGCCATGGGGAACATCCACAGCGGCACCATGGCGGGGAAATTGAAAGGCGTGATGCCAACGCAGACGCCCAGCGGCTGGCGCAGTGAATGCACGTCCACGCCGCCGCCGACATTGGCGGCATGCTCGCCCTTCAACAACTGCGGGATGCCGCAGGCGAACTCCACCACCTCCAGGCCGCGCTGCACCGACCCCATGGCATCGGGCAGGGTCTTGCCGTGTTCTTCGGAGACCAGCCGCGCCAGTTCCGGCTGGTGCTGCTGGATGAGTTGCAGGAAGCGCTGCATCACGCGCGAGCGGCGCAGCGGCGAAGTGTCGCGCCAGCCCGGGAAGGCGGCTTTGGCCGACTGCACCGCGCGGTCGATTTCGGCAGCCCCGCACAGCGGCACCTGCGCCGTGACTTCGCCGCGCGAGGGGTTGGTGACCGGCGCGCTGCGGGCCGTGGTCACGCTGACGGCCTGGCCGTCGATCCAGAGCGGGATGGTTTTCATGGGCTAATTGTAAGGCGGGATGCACCACTTTCAGCGTGACCGAATCGTCTGAAAGTGGCGGTGGCAGGTGAATTTGAAGGCCCACAGTGGCGGGCGACCCGCCGGCGGCTACTCCGGCTGTATGCCCGCCGTCTTGTACATCTGCAGCCAGCGCGCCTCGTCCTTGCGGATGAAGGCGTCGGTTTCCTCCGGCGTCAGGTACATCGGCCGGCCGCCGGTCTGCACGTGATTGAGCGCATCCGGGGTCTTCAGTGCAGTGACGAGATTGCGGTGCAGGGTGTCGATGATGGGCTTCGGCGTTTTTGCCGGGGCAAAAAAGCCCAGCCAGAAGCCCACCGCGGCGCCAGGGACGAACTCGGCCATGGCGGGGACATCGGGCATGGAGGGCATGCGCGTGGCCACGGTGACCGCGATGGGCGTCATCTTGCCCGCCTTGATCATCGGGATGGAGCCGGTCATGGTGTGGGCGGCCAGGCCCAGGCGCCCGCCCAGGAGGTCGCCCACCATGACGTTGGAGTCCTTGTAGGGGACGTAGGTGTTGTCCACCTTGGTGGCATTGGCGATCAGCTTGTGGAACACCTGCGCCGTGAAATTCGGCCCCCCCATCGAATACTTCGCTGGATTGGTGCGGATGCGTTCGATGATCTGCGGCACGCTGAAGCCCTTTTCCTCCGGCCCTGCCACCAGCAGCAGCGACCCTTCGGAGTAGATGGTGATGCCGGCAAAATCGTTGATCGGGTCGTAGGAGAGGGTCTTGTAGATGCCGCGCGCGCCGGAGATGCCGCTGTTGCTGCCAAGCAGCACGGTGTAGCCGTCGGGTGGTGCCTTGGCCACCAGGGCATGGCCGAGCATGGCGGCCGCGCCTGGGCGCGCCTCCACCAGCACCGGCTGGCCCAGGCGCGGCTCCATGTCCTTGGCCAGCACCCGGGTGAGGACATCGGGCGAGCCACCAGCGGCATAAGGCACGATGATGCGGATGGGCTTGGCCGGGTACTGCTGGGCCTGGGTCATGCCGGATGCAGCCAGCAGCGAGACGGCAAGGGCGGCTGCACTGCAGCGGGTGGACAGGCACTGGAACGTGGAACGGCTGTGCTTCATGTTCTCCTCCTCAGGGAAATGGGGCTGCCTTGTCGGCTTGGGGCTGGGGCCTGCGGGTGGCGGTGCAGTGCCTGCCGTGGCGGGCACGCCATGGTACAGCGGCTATTTTTTCTTGTTCAGGAAAGCCTGGCTGCGGGCGGTGGCGTCCCCCGCCGCCAGCACCTGCGCGCGCAGCGGCAGGCCGAACTCGAGCATCTCCTGATAGGTCTTCTCGTAGGCGCGGTTGAGCGTCTGCTTGGTGGCCTGCAGGGCCGGCATGCTCATGGTGCACAGGCGCTCGGCGATCTTTTCGGCAGCCGCCATTTCGCCGCCGGGCTCGGTGACCTTGTGCACCAGTTGGTGCTTCAGCGCCCATTCGGCGTCCTTCTTCTCGCACAGCAGGCACAGTTCGGTGGCGGCCGGCAGGCCGATGGTGCGCACGCATTGCCAGGACAGGCGGGCGAGGGCCATGCCCACCGCCACTTCCGGCACGTAGAAGATGGCATTGGACGAACAGACGCGGAAGTCGCAGGCCAGCACCGCATGCACGCCTTCGCCGACGCAGTAGCCGCGGATCGCGGCAATCACGGGCTTGTTGCAATAGCCCTGGTCGACGAAATGGATCATGTGCGGGACCTTGTTGGTGCGGCCCTCTGCGAGGTCCGCCTGCATGGCCTTGAGGTCGACGCCGGCGGAGAAGGCACGTTCCCCCGCGCCGGCCAGGATGGCCACTTTGAGCGTGTCATCGTCGCGGAAGCGGTCGATGGCGGCGTTCAGTTCATCGAACATGGCGCCATTGAAGGTGTTCAGACGGTCGGGGCGGTTGAGGGTGATGCGCGCGATCTCGCCACGCGCTTCGAAAGTGACGGTGCTCATGCCGGATCCTTATGTGGCTTGGGGAAGCGCTGATCAAGTCCCCAGTGAAGAGAATGACTGAAAGACGCCCCGCCGAAGCGGGGATATGCAAGCGGGCGAATCCCGCTGGTGCAGTACTGCCTCAGATGAACATGCTGAGCGAGCGCGAATCGATGGAGCGCAGGCGCAGCTCGTCGGAGATGGTGTCGCAGGCCTCCTTGAGCAGCGCTGCCACTTTCACTTTGTGTTCGGTGACGCGGTCCACCAGGCCCTGCACGGCGATGCCGGCCACCATGCGCCCGTCCTTGTCGAGCACGCCGCAGGCGCAGCCGGCGATGCCTTCGTACTGCTCGGACAGCGTCCAGGCGAGCTTCTTGCGGCGGATCACCTTCACATCAGCGACGATCTGCGCAAACCGGGTGCGGGTGTGGCGGGTGTGCTGGTAGTAGGGTTCCGGGCCCAGCCACAGCGGCCAGTCCCGTTCCGGTTCCTGCGCCAGCAGCAGCTTGCCGATGGAGCGTGAATGGATGTCCAGGCGCTCGCCCAGCTTGACCACATAGCGCACCGGGCTGTTGGCTTCACAGCGGTCGCCGTAGACCAGCGAGCGTCGCTCACGGTCGAGGTAGCCGAAGGCGGCGCTCATGCGCAGTTCCTTCGACAGGTCGATCAGCGTGTTGGCGATGACCTTGTGCAGGGAGCCCGAGGCGCTGATATCCACCGCCAGCCGGTAGGAGGAGGCGGCCAGTTCGAACAGGCCGCTATCGTTTTTGCGGATGTAGCGCAGCGCCGTCAGTTCCTTGAGCAGGCCGAGCACGCTGGCCTTGGGTGAGCGCAGCTTGCGGCTGATCTCGGCCAGGCTGAGGCCCTTCGAATTGTTGGCCAGCAGATCGATGATGGCCAGGGTGCGGTGCACCGACATCGGACCGCTGCGTGGGGCCGAAGGCGGCGTACGCGACCTGTCGCCGGACAGCGAAGGGGACGTGGCGGCGGACGAGGACTCGATGACCGTAGCGGACGGGGTGGAAAAGGCGGCGTTTTCAGGGTTCATTCGCATATCCAAACGGTTGCCGAATATAAGAACGCAGACTTTATCCAAGCGGTGGGTCTGGCGCAAGTTCTTGCGGGGTTGCCTGTTGTCTGGCCGTGGTTTGGCAGTCCATGCGGCTGTAGTCATGGGTCATGGTGGCAGCACGGCCGGGCTTCATCTGCAGGCCGGGTTGGGTGCGATCAAGGGCCTGCACCAGGCGCTTCTCGTCGCAACAATGCACCAGCGCGTGCTCAGGTGGGGACCTATACAGACC
>CAIPGJ010000249.1 GCA_903864555.1 uncultured Pseudomonadota bacterium
AATTGTTTTTATTATTATTTTTGTAATATTTTTTACCGTCAGTCTGCTTTTTGACGTGACGGTAAAGTTTTTTCAGATCCTGATCGAAAATACTTACCGTCAGTTTTACCGTCAGACTGAAACGCACCCCATCGATACACCGCGATACATCTCGACAGACAATTATTATTTATATCAATGTGTTATAGTATGTTTTCGACTGATCCCGATAGGCGCTGAAGGACGCCGAATTATTCCCACTCGATCGTTGCCGGCGGCTTGCTGGAGATATCGTAGACGACGCGATTGATGCCACGGACTTCATTGATGATCCGGTTTGACACCCTTGCCAACAAGTCATGCGGTAGCGGGGCCCAATCGGCAGTCATGAAGTCGCTGGTCTGGACTGCGCGCAGGCTGACGACATACTCGTAGGTCCGGCCATCGCCCATGACGCCCACCGACTTCACGGGCAGGAATACGGTAAACGCCTGTGCAGTTTTGTCGTACCAGCTCACGCCGTCCGTGTCCCTGGTGTTCCAGAGCTCTTCCATGAAAATGGCATCGGCACGCTTGAGCAGGTCGGCAAACTCTTGCTTGACCTCCCCGAGGATGCGCACGCCCAGCCCTGGTCCAGGAAACGGATGCCGGAACACCATTTCCCGTGGCAGGCCCAGTGCCAGCCCCAGTGATCGAACTTCGTCTTTGAATAATTCCCGCAGGGGCTCCAGCAATTTCAGGTGCAGGCTTTCCGGCAGTCCACCCACATTGTGGTGGGACTTGATGGTGTGCGCTTTCTTGGTCTTCGCGCTGGCTGACTCGATCACGTCTGGGTAGATCGTTCCCTGCCCCAGCCATTTCACATTTGGGAATTTCTTCGCTTCTGACTGGAACACCTCGACGAACTCCCTGCCGATGATCTTCCGCTTCTGCTCGGGATCTGAAATGCCGGTCAATTCCTGCATGAAACGCGTGCTGGCATCGACCATGTCCACCTTGACACCCAGATTGCGGGCGAAGGTGTCCATGACCTGCTTTCCTTCGTCCAGGCGCAGCAGGCCGTGATCGACAAACACGCAGGTCAGCTGGTCGCCGATGGCCTTGTGGATCAGGGCAGCTGCCACGGCCGAGTCGACCCCCCCGGACAGGCCAAGCAGCACTTCTTCCGTGCCCACCTGCTCGCGGATTCTTGCGACCGCTTCGGTCACATAGTCAGGCATGTTCCAGTCACCGAGGCAGCCGCAGATGTCACGGACGAACCGAGCCAGCATGGCTTTCCCCTGCACGGTATGGGTGACTTCCGGATGGAACTGCACACCATAAAGCTGGCGTTCCTCATCGGCCATGCCGGCAATCGGGCAGGCGTCCGTGGAGGCCATCAGCTTGAACCCGGGGGGGAGCGCCGTCACCTTGTCACCGTGGCTCATCCAGACTTTCAGCAGGCCATGCCCCTCGGCATTACGGGTATCCTCGATATCCCTCAGGAATGCAGTGTGACCACGGGCGCGTACCTCCGCGTAGCCGAACTCGCGTACATGTCCCATCTCGACCTTGCCTCCCAGCTGCATGGCCATGGTCTGCATGCCGTAACAAATACCCAGCACCGGCACACCGAGTTCGAATACCGATTGCGGCGCACGCGGGGTGTCGCCTTCATAGACGGAGGCATGGCTGCCGGAGAGAATCACGCCTTTCGGTGCAAACTCACGTACGAAAGTGTCCGTCACGTCACACGGATGCAACTCGCAATAGACCCCGGCTTCGCGGACCCTGCGTGCAATCAGCTGGGTGACTTGGGAACCAAAATCGAGTATTAGAATCTTGTCATGTTGAGATTCCTCATCCCGTGATGATTGGGCTTTCGGCTGGATTGTTATCACGCTGTCTTTACTCGCCACGGTAGTTGGGGGCTTCCTTCACGATCTGCACATCGTGAACGTGGGATTCGCGTATGCCAGCTGAAGTGATTTCCACGAACTGGGTACGCGTGCGCAGTTCGGCAATGGTGTCGCAGCCGCAATAACCCATGCTGGCCCGGATGCCGCCAGCCAACTGGAAGATGATGGAGAGGACGCTACCCTTGTAGGGAACCCGCCCTTCTATGCCCTCGGGAACCAGCTTGTCAGCATTGTTGGCCGGATCCTGGAAGTAACGATCGGCAGCGCCGTCCTGCATCGCGCCAAGGGAACCCATGCCGCGGTAGGACTTGTATGAGCGCCCCTGATACAGGATGGTTTCCCCGGGGGCTTCCTCGGTCCCGGCGAACAAGCTGCCCAGCATGACCGAATGCGCGCCCGCTGCGATGGCTTTGGAAATGTCACCCGAATAACGGATGCCGCCATCGGCGATAAAAGGCACGTCCGTGGCTGCCAGCGCCTCGGCGACGTTCTGGATGGCGGTTATCTGGGGAATGCCGACGCCAGCCACGATACGGGTGGTGCAGATTGAGCCAGGGCCTATGCCGACCTTCACGCCATCGGCGCCGTGGTCGACAAGGGCACGGGCTCCGTCAGCCGTGGCAATGTTGCCGCCGATCACCTCCACCTTGGGATAGGTGCGCTTGACCCAGCGCACTCGTTCCAGCACGCCTTGCGCGTGGCCATGGGCGGTATCCACCACGATCACGTCCACACCAGCTTCCACCAGGGCGTTTACACGCTCTTCGGTCCCTTCGCCAACACTCACCGCTGCACCTACCAGCAACTTGCCTTGGTCGTCCTTGCAAGCATTGGGGTGTTCTGTCGACTTCAGGATGTCCGTGACGGTGATGAGACCGCGCAGTTCAAATGCATCGTTTACCACCAGGACACGTTCCAGGCGATGTTTGTGGAGCAGGGATTTGGCCATATCCGGGCTATCGGTCTCGCGGATATGGATGAGGCGCTCCTTGGGAGTCATCAGTGCGCTGACAGGCAGATCCAGATTGGTCTCGAAACGGTAATCCCGGTTCGTGATCATGCCCAGAACCCTGCCTCGCTTCTTGCCACCTTCCACGACCGGGAAGCCGGAGATGCGGTATTGCTTTGTCAGTTCCAGCAACTGTCTGATGGTGATGTCCGGAGCCACCGTCATGGGATCCCGCAGGACACCCGATTCGTAGCGCTTGACCTTCGCCACCTCGGCTGCCTGTGCACGCGTGGACAGGTTTTTATGGACGATGCCGATTCCGCCTTCCTGGGCCAGGGCAATGGCCAGGCCGGATTCCGTGACTGTATCCATGGCCGCGGAAACGAGGGGGATGTTGAGGCGGATGTTCCGCGTCAGCTTGGTTGCCAGGCTGACATCGCGGGGCAGGACCGTGGAATGGGCTGGAACGAGCAGAACGTCGTCAAACGTCAGGGCTTTTTGAATCATACGCATAAAGAGTCCCGGCGCAAATTCCCATTATACGCGCACGTAAATGCTGGCGGAATGAGCCGAAGCGCGTGAGGTGGTCTTTTTGTCCTAGGAAGAACGCTCGTTGACGGAGGCGTCAAAACCGCCTATTTTCGCCCATGTATCAGGACCTTCCGGGACCTGGTCACTTTCGGAGGCGGGATGCAATGAAGAGCGCAACGACGGGATTTTTGATGCTGGTGGCGAGTCTGCTGTCCAGTGCTGCAGTCCAGGCACAAATCAACAAGTGTGTGGATGCCTCGGGCAAGACGGTGTATTCCCAGGCTCCCTGCCCTGCCAATGCCAAGTCGTCCAACATCCGCTCGGCACCACCCGGCACCGCTGCAGCAAAGAGCCCCGCCGCTTCCGGTGATGCCAAGGGCGATACCAAGGCTGCCAGCAAAGGCACGGGGGCTGCTCCAAAGGGCCCGATGACAACTGCTGAACTCGAGCGGGACTTCCTCAAGCGGCGTACGGAGCAGGAAGACGCAGCCAAAAAAGAGCAGGAGAAGCGGGCCGAGGCAAAAGACAAGGAAGACAACTGCAGGGCTGCCCGAGCTCAGTTGGTCGGGCTGGAGTCCGGTGTGCGGCAATCCCGGGTCAACGAGAAGGGAGAGCGGGTTTTCCTGGATGAACAGCAGTCCGCCGCAGAACTGGATCGCGCCCGAAAAGCCGCCCAGGCCTGGTGCAAGTAAGACACTCGCAAACAATCACGTCAGATATCACTTCTGGCGTTCTTCCTGGCGCCTGGCCTGGACTGCGGCCCTGCGCCTTCGCGCCTCGAGTGCTGTGATCAACAGCGGGCGAAGAATGTCAATGCGATCCCCCGCCTTTACGAGGGTGGTCCACTCAATACGAAGGCCATTCCTGCCAAACTCGGGGTGGGGCCCGATGTCAGGTAATGTCTCCCCCATGCCGCTGGTCAGCCAGGCATCCCCTGCGGTCATCCCCTCAGTCCAATGGCACGCCGTCAGCACCTGACGTTCCAGCAAGGTATAAGCGAGCAGAC
>CAIPGJ010000250.1 GCA_903864555.1 uncultured Pseudomonadota bacterium
GCCAAAGACATCCAGCACCGACATATCCGTCCCCACTGTCAGGCCGCAGTAGGTGGCAATGATGGCACTGCCTGACAGGTAGGCATAGAACGGTGGCTTCTCGACCGGGATCAGCCCGCCGTAGCCATTGGCGAGACTGGTTCGGCCGAATCTCGAGTCCTGGCTGCCATGTGCGTCGGCATTGTATTCAGTGATGGCCTGCTGGAATCGTTCGGGCGGGATTCCTATCTTGGCTGCCAGTTCGACCAGCGTAGGCGCGCTGATCAGCGTGCCTTCCTGCAGTTTCTTGGGAAAGTCGTAAACCGGCACGCCAGGCACGGCATGGCCCATCACCACCGAGTCGAATATCTGGTAGCCCTGCTGCCCTGGCTGGTCCAGAACGGCATCGCCCATCAGCTTGTAGGAGATGGACTCGTCCACGAAGCGCTCGCCGTTCATGTTCACGGCGATGGCCCCCTTGTAGACGGCCAGCAGGCAGGTGTGTTCCTGCGGCTTGGCATCGGGGCGATTGCCGAAAGTGCCCTTGATGAAGGGCGTGTCGCGAAAGCCCGCACCCAGTTGCCAGGCCATCATCAAGCCGTCGCCGGTATTGCCCGGGCCGCCGACTCTTGCGGCTTTCGCCTGGTGGGGCACGAATCGGCGCAGCAACTCTTCATTGTGGGAGAACCCCCCGCTGGCGAGCACCACGCTGCCTCGGCAGCGGATGATTTCACGTTTCCCCTGGTGATCAACCTGCACGCCAACCACGCGCTGGGTGTCGGTATCACGTATCAGTCTCAGGGCCCGCGTTTCCATCTGCATCCGTATGCCGGGATACCTTGCCGCACGTTGCTTCAGCAGTTCAAAGAGCGTCGGCGGGTGAGCTGGATGCAGTCGCGGCACGGATTGGCCGGATGCCACCTGCACCGGGCCAAACGCCACACCCAGTTCCAGCAGCCAGCGATAGGCGTCCATCTGGTGCTCAACGTAAAGCGCCACGAGTCGTTCCTCATTCTCGTAGGCGCCGACCTCGCGCATGTCCTTGTGCAGAAGCTTGTCGTCATCGCCGATTTGTTCTTTGGACTGGTGTGGTGTGCCGGCGAAGGCGAAAGAACCTCCGGAAAGGATGGAACTGCCGCCGATTTCCCCGGTTTTCTCCAGCACCAGCACCTGGGCCCCGGCTTCAGCCGCTTCAATGGCGGCGCAGTAACCAGCCAGTCCAGCGCCTATAACGATGACATCCAGTTCCTGCATAGCTCCTCCGAGGGGCTGTCTACCGGCTTTGCCCGGCTTTCTGGTTATTTCTGCCGATTGGGGAATCATTGTTGCGTGGCAGATTGGATGGGGCGATTGTGACGAATCTTCAGGACCGCTTCAAGCGGCGTTTAGACAGCCGGCTCATACTACAATTCAGCATGCGCCCTGCCGGGGCAGAGTGGTTGCGAGTTCCCCCCCTATGATGGAGACCAGATGAGTGCTGGCAATGGTTTCAAGGTTGGTGATTTCACCATCCACAAGATTGTCGAGGAGGAGCGTCCCTTCTACGACATCAAGACCTATTTCCCCACGCTGACCGATGAGGTGCTGGCCGAGCACCGTGACTGGCTGCAGGCCTGCGGGGCAATCGATGCGCAGGGGCAGATCGTGCTGTGCATGCAGTGCTACGTGGTGCGCACGCCGCAGCACACCATCCTGGTGGACAGCTGCATCGGCAATGACAAGAACCTGCCGCACCGCCCGCAGTGGAACCGCATGAACCGGCCCAACTTCCACAACGCGCTGGCCGCAGCCGGGGTAAGTGTCGAAGAGATCGATTACGTGATGTGCACCCACCTGCACCTGGACCACGTGGGCTGGAACACGAAACTGGAGAACGGCCGCTGGGTGCCGACCTTCCCGAATGCGCGCTACATCTTCTCGAAGAAGGAATACGCGTACTGGGCCGAGGAGACGCGCAATGGCGCAGTCACGCCCATGAACGACAGCGTGATCCCCATTGTGGAAGCCAAACGCGCCGACCTGGTGGCGAGCGACTTCCAGGTGAATGACCACATCCGCTTCCTGCCCACGCCGGGCCATACGCCCGACCATTACGTCATCCAGCTCGGGCGCACCGGCCAGGACGCGGTGATGACCGGTGACCTGATGCACTCGCCGCTGCAGGCGAAGATCCCGGAACTGGGCATGCGTGTCGACTTCGATTCGGCCATGGGCGGGCGTTCACGGCGCAGCTTCCTGCAGCAGTACTGCGACACCGACACGCTGATCTGCCCCTGCCACTTTCCCTCGCCCTCGGTGGGGCGGATTTCGGCCTGGGGCGACGGTTTTCGCTTCAACTTCGACCAGAAACAGGAGTCGTAATTGAACCCGGCAGAACAAGCTGCGCCGATGCTGCCGCTCAAGGGCATTGTGGTACTGGAGATGGCGCACACCGTCATGGGGCCGACCGCCGGGCTGGTGCTGGGCGATCTGGGCGCCGAGGTGATCCGCGTGGAACCCGCGCCGCTGGGTGACCGCACCCGCCGCCTGCGCGGCTTTGCCAGCGGTTTCTTCTCCTACTTCAACCGCAACAAGAAAAGCCTCTGCATCGACCTCAAGACGCCCGAGGGCATGGAGATCGCCCACAAGCTGATCGCCAAGGCC
>CAIPGJ010000251.1 GCA_903864555.1 uncultured Pseudomonadota bacterium
ATGAGGTTGATGCCCTGCGGCCCGTTGGTGATGTTGACCGGGGCGTTCAGGTTGTTCATGAAGATGCGGATGATCTCGCCGAAACCCAGGGTCACGATGGCCAGGTAATCGCCGCGCAGCTTCAGGGTAGGCGCACCCAGCAGCACGCCGAACAGCGCCGCCACGACAAAGCCCGCCGGCAGCGTCACCCAGAAGGGCAGGTGCAGGCCGAAATGCGGCGAGGCCAGCAAGGCATAGGCATAGGCCCCCACGGCATAGAAAGCGATGTAGCCCAGGTCGAGCAGGCCGGCAAAACCGACCACAATGTTGAGGCCCAATGCCAGCATGACGTAGAGGAGCGCCAGATTGACCACCCGCACCCAGGTCTGGCCCACGGCGGCCAGCGCGAAAGGCAGCAGCAACAGGGCGGCGGCGATCAGCGCCACGCCCAGCCAGTGACGCGCGGAGTACCGGCGCTCAGGCACGGTCGGTTTCCTTCGGCCCGAGCAATCCGGAAGGCCGCACGATCAGCACGGCGATCAGCACCAGGAAGGCAAACACATCCTGGTAGTTGCTGCCGAACACGCCACCGGTCAGGTCGCCGATATAACCGGCGCCCAAGGCCTCGATCAGCCCCAGCAACAACCCACCCAGCATGGCGCCACCCAGATGGCCGATGCCACCCAGCACTGCCGCGGTAAAGGCCTTCAGCCCCAGCATGAAGCCCATGTAGTAATGCGCAATGCCGTAGTAGGCGGACACCATCACGCCGGCCACCGCCGCCAGCGCGGCGCCGATGAGGAAGGCGGCGACGATGATGCGGTTGGCGTCCACGCCCATCAGTGCGGCCACCGACAGGTTCTGCGAGGTGGCGCGCATCGCCAGCCCCAGGCGGGTGCGATGCACCACCCACAGCAGCCCGGCCATGAGCACCGCTGCCAGCGCGACGATGCCGATCTGCATGTCGGTGATGCTGGCGCCGGCAAATTCGTACGTGGTGACCTTCAGGAAGGCGGGGAAGCTGAAGTAACTGCGCCCCCAGACCATCATGGCGATGTTCTGCAGGATGATGGACACCCCGATGGCCGTGATCAGCGGCGCCAGCCGGGGCGCGCCCCGCAGCGGCCGATAGGCCACGCGCTCCATCACCACGGCCAGCAGCATGCACAGCGGCATGGCAACGAGCAGGCCCGCGGCCATGATCACCACAGGCGGCAAGCCCAGTCCGGCCTTGAGCAGCGCGGCAATCACGCTCAAGGCCGTCAGCGCCCCGATCATGACCAGCTCGCCATGGGCGAAGTTGATCAGGCCGATGATGCCATAGACCATGGTGTAGCCCAGCGCCACCAGGGCATAGACACTGCCCAGGGTGATGCCGTTGATGAGTTGCTGCAGAAATCCGTCCACGGTCCGAGTGTGCCTCAGTTACTCCGTGGTGGCGCCAAAACAGCCGGTGCGGGCCCAAAAAAAACGGCACCCGGGGGTGCCGTTGTCGCCTGACGCCATGGGGCCAATGGGGTCACAGTGATGACCAGTGTGCGGGCGGGATTCGCCAGCAGAATCGCGTGTGTCCTGTGCCTACTTCTTGGCGTCGGCCTTGGGTGCCTCGGCAGCGGGTGCGGGTGCTGGTGCTGGTGCTGGCGCCGCCGCTTCGGGCGCCGCGCCACCGATGGTGGCCACGGCTTCCCACTTGCCGCCCACGGCCTTGAACATGGTGATGGGACCGTCCTTGATGTCGCCCTTGTCGTCGAAGCGGATCGGGCCGGTGATGCCCTTGTAATCGGTGGCCGGGAGCTTCTCAAGGATCTTCGCCGACTCAGTGCCGCCGGCGCGCTTCATGGCATCGACAAAGACGTTGAAGGCGTCATAGCCCTGCGGGGCATACAGCACCACATCCTGGTTGAACTTGGCCTTGTAGCGGTCATTGAAACCCTTGCCATTGGCCATCTTGTCGATGGGCAGGCCAGGGAAGGAAGCCAGCGTCCCCTCGACCGCATCACCACCCAGCTTGAACAGTTCGGAGGACTGGATGCCGTCGGCGCCGACAAACTGCGCCTTGATCCCCAGCCCCTTCATCTGCTGCAGCATCGGGCCGGCCTGGGTGTCGATGCCCCCGAAGAAGATCACATCGGGCTTGCGGCCACGAATCTTGGTGAGGATGGCCTTGAAGTCGGTGGACTTGTCGGTGGTGAATTCGCGCGTCACCACCTTGGCGCCGGCGGCTTCGGCCGCCTTGGCCACGACATCGGCCACGCCCTGGCCGTAGGCGGTGCGGTCATCGATGATCGCCAGCGTCTTGGCCTTCAGGTCACGCACGATGTATTCGCCCAGCACCTTGCCCTGCTGGTTGTCATTGGCGACCACGCGGTAACTGGTCTTGAAGCCCTGGTCGGTGTACTTGGGGTTGGTCGCGGAGGGCGAGATCTGCGGAATGCCCGCGTCACTGTAAAGTTTGGATGCGGGGATGGTGGTGCCGGAATTGAAGTGCCCAACCACGGCACTCACCTTGGCATCGACCAGCTTCTGCGCCACCACCGGCGCCATCTTCGGATCGGCCTGATCATCCTCGGCCATCACCTCGAACTTGAGCTGGTTGCCGCCGATCATGATCTTTTGGCCGTTGGCATCATCGGCGGCCAGGCGAACCGCGTTTTCCATATCCTTTCCGATATGTGCTTGCGGGCCGGTCAGGGGTGCGACGATGCCGATTTTCACGGTCACGGTGGGCGCGGCAGGGGCCGGCGCCGCAGCGGGCTTGGGCGGTTCTTCCTTGCCACAAGCGGCAATGCCGAATGCAGCAGCAATCAGTGTGGCAATGGCAGCGGTTCTGACCGGGCGGGCGGGAAAGCGGATCATGTCGTCACTCCGTATGGGACCGGGGCGATTATCAGCGCCGCTGCACGCTCAGTCAATCGAATGCCGGACGATTGCGGGACGATGCCAGCACCCGGAAACGACAAAGCCGGCGCGGGGCCGGCTTTGTGCACACGCGGTCGGAAGACCCGTGCTGGGCCTGCGGACTGGCCTACTTCTGCGACAGCACCCACTTCACCAGAATCTGGGCTTCCTTCTCGGCAACAGCCGGGTTCGGTGGCATCGGCACCTGACCCCACACGCCGGATCCGCCTTCACGCACCTTCTTGACCAGCTTGCCTTCGGCGGTCTTGTCGGTCCGATACTTGGCTGCCACTTCCTTGAAGGAGGGACCAACAACTTTCTTGTCCACGGCATGGCAGGCCAGGCAGGCCTTTTGTTGGGCCAGGCTGGCGGCGTCCTGTGCCATGACGGCGGCAGGCAGGGTAAGCGCCGCAAAGGCGGCAGAGATAGCAAACAACGATTTCATTGAATACTCCTTGTTGCGCTCGATAAATGACAGGGCGACATGCTACGCTTTTCCGTCGACTAACGCCTCCGGGCGGTCCGTAGCGCTGGTGAGATGCCGTGACAAGCACGCGGCAGGAAAGGCAGCGACAACGATGCCTGGATCTATCAACGCCTTGCGGGTGCACCGGTTGACCAGCCAGGCCCGCAACCGGCGTCCGTCCCCTCCGATTTCGGGGGGCAACAGGCGCGCAGCGTTACACTTCGCCCATGAAACCCGACCCGACAGAAACCCTCGCCGCGGACGCAATCATCCGCAATCGCCGCAAGGCATTGCTCACTATCCTCGGTGGCAGTCTGGGATTGGCGGCTGCCTTGCGGGCAGCCGCCCAGTCAGCCAGCCCGGGCGGAATCCACCAACTTGCAGGCGATGTGCGCATCAATGGCCAGCCGGCCCGCAGGGACATGCAGGTCAGGGCCGGCGACACCGTGCAGACTGGCACCGCAGCGCTGGCCGTGTTTTCCGTAGGTCAGGATGCCTTCCTGCTGCGCGCCAACACCGGCGTCGCGTTTGCAGGGCAGGACGTCGCCCTGGACACCGTGCGCCTGCTCGCAGGCAGGCTGCTCAGTGTCTTCGGCAAGGGCGCTCCCCGCAGCCTGATGACTTCGACGGCCACCATCGGCATACGCGGCACCGGCGCCTACATGGAGGCAGAGCGCCTCCGCACCTATTTCTGCCTGTGCTATGGAACGGCGGACATCGCCACCTCTCGCGGTGATGCGCGCGACAGCTACACCACCGCCCACCATGAATCGCCGCGCTACATCTACAACGACGGTCGCCAGCGTCCCATCGTCATGGCCAACGTGGCCAATCACACCGATGATGAGCTGATCATGCTGGAGGCCCTGGTCGGCCGCAAGCCGCCGGACACCTTCATGGCCAGTCCCTACCGCTACTAGGGTCTGTTCACATTCATCGCGCGAGATGCGTGCTGAATGTGAACAGACCCTAAGAGCGCCTAACAGAATTGCCGTCAGGCGCCCTGACTTAGAGAGCGCGAGGGGATGTGTCCCCTCACATTGTTTGGCACTCCAAGGAAGCACTGAACAAATGGGCTAGGCCCCGTGCCTATCCCCCACGTCAGAGGAAACAGTTGAACGGTGATCCTCGATTCGAGACTGAATCAGTGCTTCCCTTTGTATGAAGAGGGGATGGCCCCCCCCTGGACCGGAACGCTTGACCAAACGGGCGAACCGCACCCCTCAAGGCGCACGCTTCATGCCAGCACCATGAACGGCTGAGCTCAAAGGGAAACCGCCAGATGAAGGGCCGCATCCGGGCAGATTGTGGCCGCAACAATGACAAATCCGGGTAAGACTTAAATGGGGCCTGTGCGCATGATCCTTTGGTGGGACACACAGGCCGAAACCCTGCCGTGGGCGCCAATCAGCCGTCGGTGATCGCGCCCTTGCTGGAGGTGGAAACCAGCTTGATGTATTTGCCCAAGAGGCCCTTGGTGTAGCGCGGCTTGGGCTGCTTCCACAGCTTGCGCCGGCGTTCCAGTTCCGCCTTGGGGACATTGAGCTGGATGAGGCGCTTCTTCGCATCGATGGTGATGGCGTCGCCTTCCTTCACCAGGGCGATGGTGCCGCCCTCGTAAGCCTCCGGGGCCACATGTCCGACCACCATGCCCCAGGTGCCACCGGAGAACCGGCCATCCGTGATCAGGCCGACCGAGTCACCAAGCCCCTGGCCAACCAATGCCGCAGTAGGCGCCAACATTTCCTGCATGCCAGGACCGCCCTTGGGGCCTTCGTAACGGATCACCACCACATCGCCTGCCTTGATCTTCTTGGCCATGATGGCCTTCATGCACTTTGGCTCGGAATCGAACACCCGGGCCGGGCCGGTGATCGCGGTCTGCTTCAGGCCGGTGATCTTGGCCACGCAACCTTCGGTCGCCAGATTGCCGCGCAGGATGGCGAGGTGACCTTCGGCATACAGCGGTTTCTTGATCGGACGGATGACTTCCTGGTCGGTACGCGGTGTATTCGGCACGGCCTTCAGTTCCTCAGCCATGGTGCGGCCGGTGATGGTGAGGCAATCGCCATGCAGCAGGCCGGCCTTCAACAGCATCTTCAGCACCTGCGGCACGCCGCCGGCGTGATGGAAGTCCACCGCCACAAAACGACCCGAGGGCTTGAGGTCGCACAGCACCGGCACCTTGCGGCGCACACGCTCGAAATCATCGATGGTCCAGCGCACCCCGGCCGCCGAAGCAATGGCCAGGAAGTGCAGCACGGCATTGGTGGAACCACCGGTGGCCATGACCAGGGCGATGGCGTTCTCGATGGACTTCTTCGTGATGATGTCGCGCGGCCGCAGGCCCAGTCGCACGGCATTCACCAGCACATCGGCTGATTGTGCCGCCGAATCGGCCTTCTCAGAATCCGGCGAGGCCATCTGCGAGGAGCCCAGCAGACTCATGCCCAGGGCCTCGAAGGAGGAGGACATGGTGTTGGCGGTATACATGCCGCCGCAGGCGCCCACCGAGGGGCAGGCGTTCTTCTCAATGCCGATGAAATCGGCTTCCTTCATCTTGCCCGCAGCAAAGGAGCCGACCGCCTCGAACACCGACACGATGGTCAGGTCCTGGCCCTTCCAGCGACCGGGCTTGATGGTGCCGGCGTACACGTAGATGCCGGGCACATTCATGCGGGCCATGGCCATCATGCCCCCAGGCATGTTCTTGTCGCAGCCGCCCAGCACCACCACGCCGTCCATGGCCTGGCCATTGACGGAGGTCTCGATGGCATCGGCGATCACTTCACGCGAAACCAGCGAATACTTCATCGCCTCGGTGCCCATGCCAATGCCGTCGGTGACCGTAGGCGTGCCGAACACCTGCGGCATGGCACCCGCCCGGCGCAATTCCGCCATGACGCGATCGGTCAGCACCTGGATGCCGGCATTGCAGGGGTTCATGTTGGAGTGGCCGTTGGCCACGCCGATGATGGGCTTGGTGAAATCCTTGTCACCGAATCCGACAGCGCGCAGCATGGCACGGTTGGGGGCGCGGGCGACCCCGGCCGTGATGAGCTTCGAACGCCAGTTCTGGGCCTGTTTGGGTGCAGCGGTTTTCTTGGTAGCCATGAATTCACCATCCTGAACGGTTTGCGCAACGCAAGGAGCGCGAGACGATAGCACCGGCCAGAGGCTCCGACAACCCACACAACCGTTATCATCCCCCCTTGGCGGCTCCCCGAGCCACAGAATCCCTCCAGGTCATGCTGATCCATCCCGAAATCAATCCGGTTGCCCTTGCCATTGGCCCGCTGGCCATCCGCTGGTATGGCCTGATGTACCTGGTCGCCTTTGCGCAGTTCTTCTTTCTCGGGCGTCAGCGGGCACAGCAGGCGTGGCGCGGTGTCAACCACGTCCTCATCGACGATCTGTTGTTCCATGGCGTGCTCGGGGTGATCCTGGGCGGACGCCTGGGTTATGTCTTCTTCTACAAGGCGGACTGGTACCTGGCGCATCCCCTGGAAATACTCGCCGTGTGGCAGGGCGGCATGTCCTTTCACGGTGGATTCCTCGGGGTACTGCTCGCCCTGGCGTGGACCGCGCGCAAGCACCGCATCGACTTTCTGCGCCTGACCGATTTCATTGCACCACTGATTCCCGGTGGCCTGGCCGCCGGACGCATGGGCAATTTCATCAATGGCGAACTGTGGGGACGCGTGGCCAGCCCCGAGCTGCCCTGGGCCATGGTATTCCGCGGCGCCGGCCCCGAGCCGCGTCATCCATCGCAGCTGTACCAGTTCGGGCTGGAAGGCCTGCTGCTGTTGGTGATCCTGTGGCTGTACTCGGCAAAACCACGGCCGACGGGGGCGGTCTCCGGGGTCTTCCTCATCGGCTATGGCCTGTTCCGTTTCATCGCCGAATTCTTCCGCGAACCCGATGACTTCCTCGGTTTGCTGCTGCTCGACATGTCGATGGGGCAGTTGCTGTCACTGCCCATGGTGGCCGCCGGCCTGTGGATGCTGACCAGCGCATCCCGGAGCAGGACATGAGCGATCCCGCCCTCCGGGGACAATTCGAGGCACGCCTGTTCGAGCTTCAGATGGAGCACCGCGACCTCGACGTGGCCATCCACAAGCTGTCGGATGATCCCCTGCATGACCAGCTGACCGTGCGGCGCATGAAGAAGCGCAAGCTCCTGCTGAAGGACCAGATCGCCTGGATCGCGCGTCAGCTCGACCCGGACGTGCCGGCCTGAGTGCCGGCCTGGGCCTGGGCGCGGGCCACGGCAGACGCCCCCCCTGCTGGACGCTCAATGACGGTATCTCTTATGATGCGCTTCCCGCCGGCGACCGACTGAGGCTCTGACGGCGCGCGTCCGTCAAGGCAACCGATAACAACATCTAGACACATAGCCCATGGCCGAACCCCAGGTACCTCGCTCACTTGCCCTGCTGATCAACACCGGTCACGCCATCGACCACATGTTCCTGCTGGTCTTTGCCACGGCCGTCTCGGCGATTGCCGCCGATTTCGGTTTCTCGCGCTGGGAAGACCTGATGCCCTGGGGTACCGGCGCGGCGCTGATGTTCGGCCTGGGTTCGATCCCCGCGGGCCGGCTGGGCGACCTGTGGGGACGCCGCGCCATGATGCTGGTGTTCTTCTTCGGCATGGGCTTCTCCATGTTTCTGATCGCGGCCACCCAGAACGTCTGGCAACTGGCCGCGGCCCTCACCCTGCTGGGGATGTTTTCCTCCATCTACCATCCGGTGGGCATACCCATGCTGGTGCGCAATGCGGCCAATCCCGGCGCCACCATCGGCTTCAATGGACTGGTGGGCAATCTGGGGATCGCCGCCTCGGCGCTGGTGACCGGCCTGCTGATCAAGTATTCCAACTGGCACATGGCCTTTCTGCTGCCGGGCCTGATCTCCATCGCCGCGGGCATTGCCTTTGCCATCGTCGCCCCGGCGGAGACCTCGGCACCCGGCCGCAAGGTCGCCGGCCAGACCGGCCTGTCGCAGGAAACGCTCAAGCGCGTGCTGCCCATCATGACCATGACCGCCATCTCCGGCAGCGTCATCTTCAACTTCACCACCAGCGGCAACCAGCAATTGCTCATCGAGCGGTTTGCCGGGGTGCTGGAGGACCCGGCCGTGCTGGGCGCCATGCTCGCCGTCGTTTATGTGGTTGCCTCGCTGTCGCAGGTGGTGGTCGGCCGGCTGATCGACAAGCATCCGATCAAACGCATTTTCTTCATCGTGATCCTGGCCCAGGTGCCATTTCTTTTGATGGCTGCGCTGGCACAGAACTGGGCTTTCCTGCTGATGCTGACCGGCTTCATGGTGTTTGTGTTCGGCGCGGTGCCCTTCAACGACGCCATGCTGGTGCGCTATGTCGATGACCACATGCGCTCGCGCGTGGCCGGGATGCGACTCGCGATTTCGTTCGGCTTCAGCTCACTGGCCGTCTGGTCACTGGGGCCGGTGGTAAAGGCAGCCGGCTTCCATACCTTGCTGCTGTGCATGGCCGTCCTTGCGGCCATCACGCTGATTGCCATATCGCAATTGCCCGACAAGCCGCCCTTGAAGCCCGCCACGGGGGCTTGAAACCGGCCCCGGCCCGGCTGGTACCGGTTTCAAACCGCTTTCGACACGCCAGCAAGATGCTGTCCCCAGGGTGAAAAGCGCCCATCCGTCCTGCAATCGGGAATTGGCGCTAAGCTTTTGCACCGGCACTTGTCGAACCCCTCTCCATGAACCTGCTCCACCTGATCACCGGAAAACGCGGCATGCGCCTGCTGGCCCTGGCAGGCGCCCTGGCAGTGCTGCTCATCGCCGGATGTGCCCAGCTCGCCCAGAAGGAGCGCGAGCTGGTGTTCCGTATCGAGCCGGGGGAGGCCCGCTGGTACGGCGGACTACCCCAGGGCGTGCAGGAACTGACCATCCCGGTGCAGAGCAAGGCCGGCCCGTCTGCGGACATCCACGCGCTGTGGTGGCCTGCCGATGATCCCGCGGCACCGGCGCTGCTGTACCTGCATGGTGCGCGCTGGAACCTCACCGGCCACCTGTTCCGCATCGAGCAGCTGCATGCGTTCGGCTTCTCGGTGCTGGCCATCGATTACCGCGGCTTCGGCAAGAGCGGCGGCGAATTGCCATCGGAAGACACCGTGTACGAGGACGCCCAGGCCGCCTGGCAGCATCTTGGGACGCTCCGCCCGGACCCCGTCCCGCGCTACATCTATGGCCACTCGCTCGGGGGGGCCGTCGCCATCGACCTGGCGGCGCGCCTGAGCGAAGACGATACCGCACCCCAGCGCCTGGCCGCAGCCCATGGACTGATCGTCGAATCGACCTTTACCAGCCTGGCCGACATCGCGCGGGCGCTGAGCTATTCCTGGCTGCCGGTGCAACTCATCCTGTCGCAGAAATTCGATTCTGCCGGCAAGATCGCCAGGGTGCGCATGCCCACACTGCTGGTGCATGGCCGGGAAGACCGCTATGTGCCGGCGCGCTTCAGCGAAGCCCTGTTCGAGAACGTGAGGGCACCGCGCAAGTTGCTGCTGGTGGAAGGCGCCAGCCACAACAACAGCATGCGCATCGGGTCGCAGCAATACCGGGCCGCACTACGTGAGCTATTCGGGCTGGAACGGCGCACCGCCGGTCTGGCGCGCTGAAAGGGCCTGGGTCGGGCAGTCGCCCTCCGGCCATGGCCAGCGCCAAAAGCGATTAAGCTCTGCCCATGTTCAATCTGCCACCCATCACCCGCACGCTGATCATCATCAATGTCATGGTGTTCTTCCTCCAGCGCATGCTGGGGGATATCACGCTGTATCTGGCGCTGTGGCCGCTGCAGTCGGGCAGCCCCTTCTTTCCCTGGCAGCTGATCACCTATGGCTTCCTGCACGGCGGGCTGACCCACCTGCTGTTCAACATGCTGGCGCTGTACATGTTCGGCGGCGATCTGGAGCGGTTGTGGGGGCCCAAGCGCTATCTGCAGCTTTATTTCGCCAGCATCCTCAGCGCCGGCCTGATGCAGATCGGCTTCAGCAGCGTCGGTGGCCTGCCTCCAGTGCCCACGGTCGGCGCCTCCGGCGCGGTGTTCGGGCTGTTGCTGGGATTTGCCATGTATTTCCCCCGCCGCATCATCGTGCCGCTGATTCCGCCCATCCCCATGCCTGCGCCGATCTTCGTCACGCTGTATGGGGCGCTGGAGCTGTACCTGGGTGTCACCGGCACGCAGCAGGGGGTGGCCCACTTCGCCCATCTGGGTGGCATGCTGGGGGCCTGGCTGATGATCCAGTACTGGCGCGGTCGTCCACCTTTCGCCCGCAACTGAGCACCAGTCAGGCTCAGCGGGCCGGCACGGTCCAGCGGTACACCGGATGGCTGTCGCCCTCCACGGTCACACGCTGCACGCGCTCCGGTTTCCAGTTGCCCATGTCGTGATAGTGGGAAATGACGCGTGTGCCCGGGCTCAGCACCTTCTGCAAGGTCGGCCTCAGCTTGAGGTTGACCTCCGGCCAGAGGAACAGCATCACCACGCTGGCGCGGCGCAGGTCGGTGGCAAACAGATCCTGGTTGAGGAATTCGATGCGTTCGGCAACGCCCGCCCGCACAGCATTCGCCCTGGC
>CAIPGJ010000252.1 GCA_903864555.1 uncultured Pseudomonadota bacterium
CACCACGCCGATTGCGGCAATGGCAAGAATCGCGCTAATGTGTCGTATCGTCATGATTTGAATCGGGGGAAAGAAATAATGATACAGGGTCTGTGCAGGCTTTCGGCATATTTTGTCCTCTGCATTTCATGTGCAATGACGCTCTGGACACCAGCATCGGCAGCCACCCTGGCCGATATCAGCAATCAGGACGCCGTCGCCGGACTAAAGGAAGCGCTCACCCGCGGCTCGCAAGCCGCCATCCAGCAATTGGGGAAGGAAAACGGCTTCTTTGGCAATGATCGCCTGCGCATTCCGCTGCCGGAATCGCTGCAGAAAGTGGAAAGCGCCATGCGCCGGCTGGGCATGGGAAAGCAGGCGGATGAACTCATCCTGCGAATGAACCGGGCCGCGGAGGCGGCAATGCCGGAGGCGCGTGCCTTGCTCGCCGGGGCGGTGAAGCAGATGTCGGTACAGGATGCCAAGGGCATACTGACTGGCGGCGACGATGCCGCGACCCAGTATTTCAAGCGCACCACCTCTGAACCACTGGCACAGAAGTTCCTCCCCATCATCCGCAAGGCAACCGAAAAAGTGCAACTCGCCGAACGCTACAACGCCTTTGCCCAGACGGGGTCGCGGTTCGGCCTGATTCGGGAAGAGGACGCCCAGTTGGAAAGCTACATCACGCGCAAGGCCCTGGATGGCCTGTTCCTGATGATTGCCGAGGAAGAGAAAAAGATCCGTGCCGACCCGATCGGGTCGACATCGTCGTTGATCAAGAAGGTTTTCGGTTCCCTGAAGTTCTAAGGTTCTTCGCCGATTTGCGGGAAGACGAATCGGGTCCCAGGGTTGACTGCCTCCGCACAAAATGGATCCCCGCCTGCGCGGGGATGACAGTAGTGAGTTACGCCCGCTTCCACGAGTGATTATGAGGCCATGGTTCGCCCGGCAGGGCAGACCTATCTGGCAGATGCCAGACCCTTTCCCCGGAAATCGGCGAAGAACCAGTTCCAAGGGAGTTCTGCAAGCCTCTCTGCCGGTGTGTCCGACCACTTGAGCAACCCGGTCCGTCCGGGGTGCTGGCATCAAAGAGTGAAGATGCCGATTGAATCCGGACCATGCTTGCCCTGTTGCAGCGCTTTTCTGATCAAACCGGCCACCTTAGTCACCCCGATTCGCGACAGCAGGCCCTCGGCGGAATAATCCTCGGCGCAAGAGCAGGCGGTGCGCAAGTCGATCACGGAAATCCTGGCCGCCAAGGCACGCAGCACGATGCGATCGTTGAAAATCGCCAGCGCCGCCGCGGCCGCCCTCTGTTTCACCGGGTCGGGATGCAAAGGTGGAAACATGGTGCAGATCGCGACCGGCAATCGGGTTCGCAGCGCCGCATCGACGAGCATGCGCATGACCTCCTCGAACTGGTCGGCAGCAAACGACAGCCTGGCCAGAGCTTCCTCATAGGACTCCGGCCGCCCTTCGAGCAGGCCGCTGGCCGCAATCGCGCGGTTGCCTTCCACGCTGATCACCACATGGCTGGCATCGGCGGGAAACTGCGCGAGCGGGGATCTATTGATAATATCATCTGCGCGGATCAGGCTCAGGCGCCAATTGCCTCCCGAATCTGGTAATAATTGATTTTCCAGATGACCGGGGCCGAGTTCACGCAGCTGCGGCATGCGGCCCAACGCGTCGCCCAGCAACACGACATGCGTAATGTCAGTCTCGCTCATGCCGAGCCCCTCCCGTCACCGGATCATGCTTCAGTCGCGCTTCAGTCCTGAACTGATCCAGGGATTCCCCTCGATCACTCGCGTCGCCGGCAGTGTGCAGCCGTGACCCCGGCTCATTCATATGGCTTTTTATA
>CAIPGJ010000253.1 GCA_903864555.1 uncultured Pseudomonadota bacterium
AATTCGAGGAAGCCGGCCATCCGGTCAGGGTGGTTTTCTCCTCGTCCATGAACTCGGATGTGGTGAAGAGCCTGGTGGAGGCCGGACTGGGCATCGCCATCCTGTCCAAAAGCGTCTACGACCCCAAGCGGGAACCGCAGCTCGGATGCATTGAGCTCGGGCACCTGCTCGAGCCACGCATCGTCTGCTTTGCCATACGCTCCGACCTGCATCACCGTGCCTTCGTCCTGGCCTTCATCCGCATGCTGGTACCGGGGCTCGACGAGCGGGCCATGCTGCAGGCACTGGCCCATGCCACGACCGCGCCACACTGAGAGGCAAGCCACCCGGCACTGGCCGACTTGACGCCTTGTCGGAAGCAGTTTATGAGTTGTGTCGATACCCCTGAGACCCAACCTTGAAGGCCATCATCATGACCAGCCAGTTCATCCTCTTCACCCAGCCGGGTTGAAGCAGCTGCCTCCGGGCGAAAGAGTTTCTTTCGCGAAAAGAGATCGATTACATCGCCGTGGATGTTGCCAATGATCCCGGCGGCCGTGAAAAGCTCGCCGCCCTCGGCCTGCGCTCGGTGCCCATCGTGGCCCGCGGCGACCAGTGGGTGGATGGCCAGAACCTCGAAGTGGTGGCAAAGTTTGTCGGCCTCGATGGCACCGGCCACGTGCCGCTGGCGCCCGAGGTGCTGTATGCGCGCCTGCAACAGATCCTGAATGTGGCCCAGGCCTGCGTGCGCCAGGTACCCGCCGACAAGCTCACCCAGGATGCCACCCACAATCGAAAGCGCGACCTGCGGCTGCTGTCACACCATCTGTTCCGCATCGCCGAGGCCTATCTGGAAGTCACCGAGAACGGCGTGTTTTTCAGCCGCGGCCTGCCGCAGATCGAGCTGGCCGACGGCGCCTTCACCACCAGCGGCGAGATCGCCGGCTATGGCGCACAGGTGATGGCGCGGCTGGAACGCTGGTGGAACCACGGACAGGGCCACGACTTCGACCGCGAGCTTGACACCTACTTCGGCAAGCTCTCGCTGCACCGGCTGCTCGAGCGCTCCACCTGGCATCCGGCGCAGCACGCGCGCCAGCTCATTTCGGTGCTCGAAACATTCGGCATCACGCCTGCCATGCAACTCACGCCAGCCCTGCTGCAGGGGCTGCCCTTGCCGGAGCGGCTGTGGGAGTAGTTTCGGCAGTCGAGCCCCAGGCCGGGGTCAGTTTGCCTTGATCCCGGCGGTCTTGATGACCTTGCCGAAAAGCTCCAATTCGCGCCGGATATGGGCGGCAAACTCGTCCGGCGTATTGCCCACCGGATCCGATCCGGACGCCGCAAGGCGCTCCAACACCTCGGGATCCTTCAGCATGACCACTATCTCGCCCTGCAGCCTGTCAACAATGCCGCGCGGTGTTCCGGCGGGAGCCAGCAGGCCGATCCATGAGCCCATTTCCAGCTGCCTGAACCCGGCCTCCTCGAAGGTCGGCACGTCGGGAAGATAGGAAAGGCGCTTCTTGCTGGTGGTGGCCAGTATCCGGATTTTGCCGGCTCTGATCTGGGGCATCGCCGATGGCGCAGCGGCGAACAGCAGTTGTACGTCGCCGGTGAGCAAGGCCATCTGTGCCGGCGCACCACCCTGGTAGGGCACAGGAACGATATCCGTGCCCGTAATCTGCTTGAACAACTCCGCCGCAATGTGCCCGGCACCTCCGGTGGTCAGTCCGTAATTCAGCGCCCCCGGCTTCGCTTTGGCCATGGTGATCAGCTCGGCGATGGAGCTCGCCGCGATGGAAGGATGCACCATCACTACCAGCGGCTGGGTCGCCACCAGGCTGACCGGCGCAAAGTCCTTCACCGGATCGTAGGGCAGTGAATACATGAAAGGTGCCGTGGTGTGATTGGCATAGGCGAAAAGCAAGGTGTGACCGTCCGGCGACGAACGAGCGACCATTTGCGAGCCCATCATGCTTCCTGCGCCGGGGCGGTTCTCGACCAAGACCTGCTCATTGAAGCCGGCACGAAATCCGTTGGCGACTATGCGGGCGATGACATCCGTGCTTCCTCCCGGGGCGACTGGCACCACAACGCGGATGGCCTTGCGCGGATAAGGGTCAGCCTGCGCCTTCTGCTGTGCATGGACTGCGTGACTGAAGCCGTGACATGCGACAACACAGACGAAGGCGGCGCGCATCAGATTAAGGTTCATTGGTTTCCTCAAAGGTGATCTCGAAGCAGCCGGCCGCAGCCCTGCAAGCCGTCATGGATACCCAACAGGCGCAGCCCGGCCCAGAGGCTGGTCGCGTTGTTGGTCAGCACCGGTTTGCCCAGTTCCGTTTCAAGTTGCTCAATAATGTCCATGGCGGGCCAGTTGCCGCCGGGCATGATGATGACCTCGGCATCCTGGCGATCGGCCTGGCGCCCCAGTTCATAAGCCTTTTGCGAGCCGCCACGCACCAGGTCCGATCCATGCGCAAAACCGGCAAACTCGCTGGCGACCACCCGCAAGTCATGCGCCTCCATGAACGCGATCATCAGATCATTGATGGCGGCACTCCAGGGGGCCGCGATCGCGATTCGCCTTGTTCCGAGATGCTTCAGGGCATCCACGAACGCCGTGGCCGCAGTGGTGGCGGGTTTGCCGGAGGCTGCTTCCATGCGTCGTATGAGGTCACGATCGTATCCCTTGCCTTTCACCATGGACGGAGCCATCGCTGCAAACACAATGACACCCACATCAGCGTCAGCAAGCTTGCTACTTTCCGCCTCCAGCTGATCCACACAACTCACCAGGGATTCGACATCGATATTCTTGAAACTGATCCTGGCGGTATGGAGGGAAACGCATTCCGGCAAGACTGCGGAGAACTCCTGCTCCTG
>CAIPGJ010000254.1 GCA_903864555.1 uncultured Pseudomonadota bacterium
ATGTTGGGCAGGATCCAGTAGCGCAGGCCCAGCACCATCGCGGCAAACAGGAAATAGATGGAAACAATGGTCCAGCCCAGCACTGACAGCGCCACACGCCAGCGCGGCCGCCGCGCCAGCTCCGTCTCGATCACCTCGACAGCGGCATGCTCCAGCCTGGCCGCCGCAGTGCCAGCCGCGGCAATGGCATCGGCCGCAGCGTGCACCGAATCACTGAAGGGTTTCTGGGGGGCGTTCACAAGGTCAACCGCAGCGGATACACGCGGTGGGTGCCATGGCGGCGGTGGGGAGAATGGCTGGCGCAGACACTACAGGGATCATGGCTGGCACCGATTCGCCTAAAATGCGAGACAGCAGCCAGAACAACGCAAAATAATCCCGAACCACCCATAACATCATTTGGGGACTACCTATCTGCATGCGTTGCGATGACCGGTGTGCGGTTCTATGACGCGACCTGCACATTCTAACCGCAATCCCCTGCAGTCCCTCCCGGCAACATGTCACGTTCCCGCTCATCCGATGACAGTCATTCCAGTGCACCCATTGCCCGGCCGGCGGCTGCCCGCCGCCCCTCGAAGGCGTCCGCGTTGAAGATGTCTGCCGCATTGGAACTGTCGCGCAGGCATTCGCGCTATGCCTGCAGTCTGGTGTTGGCCCATCCGGCACTGCTTGAGGACATTGCGCCGCAACTGGATATCGGGTGGACCCGCGTTGCCATGCACGCCTGCCTGGATGCCGAGGAGGGTGCGGACCTGGGCGTCAGCCTGCGGCGGCTGCGCAAGCGGGTACTGCTCACGCTGATGGAGCGCGACCTGGCTGGCTGCGCCAGCCTGGGAGAAGTCTGCTCGACCATGACCCTGCTGGCCGAAGTCGCCATCGAACGCGCTCTCGCCTGCGTCATGGAGGAGCTGCAGCAGACGCTGGGCATGCCGTGCTCGGAAGCGGGCGAACGCCAGGAACTGGTGGTGGTCGGCATGGGCAAGCTGGGCGGCGGCGAACTCAACGTCTCCTCCGACATCGATCTCATCTTCGTCTATCCCGAGGAAGGTGAAACCCGGGGTGAAGGCACGCGCTGCGTGAGCAACCATGAGTTCTTCTCGGCTGCCGGCAAACGCCTCATTGGCCTGATCAACCAGCCCACCGATGAAGGCTATGTATTTCGCGTCGACATGCGCCTGCGCCCCTGGGGTGACCCCGGTCCGCTGGCCATGAGCTACGACGCCCTGGAGCAGTATCTGGTGAGCCAGGGCCGCGAGTGGGAACGCTATGCCTGGATCAAGGCGAGGCCGCTGACCGGCAGCAACACCGCGCAGCAGGCGCTGGCCGCCACGGTGCGGCCCTTTGTGTTCCGCAAGTATCTCGACTACGGCGCCTTCGGGGCCATGCGCGAACTGCACGCACAGATACGCGAAGAGGTGGCGCGGCGGGAACTGGCCAATAACGTCAAGCTCGGCCCGGGCGGCATCCGCGAAATCGAATTCATCGCCCAGGTGTTCCAGCTGATCCGTGGCGGGCGGGAAACGGAACTGCAGACGCGTCCTACCCTGCAGGTGCTGGATCTGCTCGCTCGAAAGCGTCTGCTCACGGCGGAGGGCGTACAGGTGCTGTGCGCCGCTTACGACTTCCTCAGGCGGGTCGAGCATCGCATCCAGTATCTGGATGACGCCCAGACCCACGAGCTGCCGAAGGCCGCGGTCGATGCAAAGCTGCTGGCCCAATCCATGGGATACCGCAGCACTGGCACCTTCCAGAAGACACTGGCCATGCATCGCACGGCCGTCGCCCTGCGCTTCGAGCGCATTTTCTCCACCCAGGCTCAACAGCGCCATGCGCTCGCCTCGCTGTGGACCGACACTGCGGAGGATGCTGCCGCTTCCCGGCTGCGCCGCCTGAGCGAGCTGGGCTATGCGGAGCCGGACGCGGTGGCAGCGCGACTGGCAGGCATACGCACCGGCAGCCGCTATCAGTCACTGCCCGAATCCAGCCGCGAGCGCGTCGATGCCCTGGTGCCGCGGCTGCTGGAACAGTCGGCCAAACGCCCCGGCCCCGATGCCACCCTGGCGCGCGCCCTCGACCTGATCGAAACCATCAGCCGGCGCGCCGCCTATCTGGCGCTGCTGGACGAACATCCGGTGGCTCTGGAACGGCTGACCGGGCTGGTCTCGGCCTCACCCTGGGCTGGCGAATTCCTCAACCGCCATCCGGTGCTGCTCGACGAACTGCTGGACGCCAACCTGCTGATGGCCAAGCCGGACTGGCACCAGGTCGGCCAGGAACTGCGCCGCACGCTCATGGAAGCCGAAGGCGACATGGAAAGGCAGATGGATGCCTTGCGCGAAACCCACCACACCCAGTTGTTTCACCTGCTGCTGCAGGACCTGGCCGGCGCACTCAGCGTGGAGAGCCTGGCTGATCACCTCTCGGATCTGGCCGACCTGGTGCTGCAGGTCACGCTGGAGTTGTGCTGGAGCGGCCTGCGCGCACGCACGCCGAAGCTGCCCGAGAAGCCGCACTTCGCCATCATCGGTTACGGCAAGCTGGGCGGCAAGGAACTGGGCTACGCCTCCGACCTCGACATCGTGTTTCTGTATGACGATGGCGGGGAACACGGCGACGCCGACAGCAATGGCAATGGCACGGCGGAAGCCTATGCCCGCCTCGCCCAGCGGCTCAACACCTGGCTCACCAGCCGCACCGCGGCCGGCGTGCTGTTCGAGACCGACCTGCGGCTGCGTCCGGATGGCGCCAGCGGCCTCATGGTGAGTTCACTCACCGCCTTTCGCCGCTACCAGCGCGAGTCGGCCTGGGTTTGGGAACACCAGGCGCTTACGCGCGCGCGCTTCTGCGCCGGCGAGGCCGCCACCGGCGCCGCCTTCGAAGCAGAGCGCCAGTCCATCCTGCGTACCCGGCGCGATCCGCAGGCGCTGGCCGATGAAGTGCGCAAGATGCGCAAGACCATGTCCGAAGGCCATCCCAATACCAGCAAGGAATTCGACATCAAGCATGACCGCGGCGGCATGGTCGACATCGAGTTCATCGTGCAATACCTGGTGCTGGCCCACGCCCATGCCCATGGCGTGCTCGCCCGCAACGACGGCAACATCGCGCTGCTCGGCCACGCAGCCAGCCTGGGCCTCATCGATGCGGCGCTGGCGACCGAAGTACAGGAAGCCTATCGGGTGTTTCGCAGGCTGCAGCACTCGCTGCGCCTGGCCGGGGCGCGCTACGCCCGGGTAGCGCGGTCCGAGGTGGCCGCGGCGGTGCGCGCAACGCGGTCCCTGTGGCAGGCCGTTCTCGGAAAGAAATGATCATTTCCGGATGGCAAGCACCGTGGACATTGAATCAGCAAATGAATTGTAATCACCACCAATCTGGCCAGCCTGTCTCAGGCGGAGACCACGAACAGCCCCACCACCGACAGCAGGCCCACGCTCCAGACCAGTGAGCGCAGGATCGCCGCATCGGCCACATAGGCAGCGATGTAGGCCCCGCGGGCCACCACGAACACCACGGCCAGCAGGTCTATGCGGCCCTGTGGCGCCTGCGCCAGGTGCGCAATGATCACCGCGGCAGCAAACGCAGGGAATGCCTCAAAACTGTTCTGATGCGCCCAGTGGGCGCGCTGGCGCCATCCGGACAGGCGGGCCAGCCATTCGCGCGGCGCGTGGTTGTCGAATCCCGGCCTGGCCTTGGCCAGCCCCACCGCTGCATAGGGCAGCATCGCCGCCGCCAGCACACACCAGTACGCCGTCGTCATCGTCGGGGTCATTGCCATCTCCTGCGCTTGATCCATCGGAACATCCACCGCATTGCATCTTACCCCCTGAGGCGGCGCGTCCCGGTTGCCCGCCCGCCCCCATCAACCGGGCGCCTGCCAAGCCGCGACCACAGCCACTTCCGTTAAAATCATGAATTGAGTCGCCCCAATATTTCCGGAGTATTTCCCATGTCCATGGCCGATCGTGACGGCTTCATCTGGTTCAACGGCAAGCTGGTGCCCTGGCGTGAAGCCAACATCCACGTCCTCACCCATTCGCTGCACTACGGCCTGGCCGTATTCGAGGGCCTGCGCACCTACAAGACCGCCCGCGGCCCGGCCATCTTCCGCCTCGAGGAACACGCCGAGCGCTGGTTCAATTCGGCCAAGATCTACCTGATGAAGATGCCCTATGACATGAAGACGCTGATGGAGGCGCACTGCGAGGTGGTGCGCGCCAACAAGCTGGACTCCTGCTACATCCGCCCGATCGCCTTCTACGGCTCGGAGAAGATGGGGGTCTCCCCCAAGGGTGCGTCGGTGCATGTGGCCATCGCCGCCTGGCCCTGGGGCGCCTACCTCGGCCCCGAAGCCCTGGAAAAGGGCATCCGCGTGAAGACCGCCTCCTTTGCACGCCACCATGTCAACGTCACCATGGCGCGCGCCAAGTTTTCCGCCACCTACGCCAACTCCATCCTGGCCAACATGGAAGCCACCGAGCATGGCTACGACGAGGCGCTGCTGCTCGACGTCGACGGTTTCGTTGCCGAGGGCGCGGGCGAGAACCTCTTCATCGTGAAGAAGGGCAAGATCTACGAGCCGGAAATTGCCTCGGCACTGATGGGGATCACGCGCGACACCATCATCACCCTGGCGAAGGACCTCGGTTACGAAGTCATCTCCAAGCGCATGACCCGCGACGACGTCTACATCGCCGACGAGGCCTTCTTCTCCGGCACCGCCGCGGAGATCACACCGATCCGGGAACTGGATGGCCGGGTCATCGGCGCCGGCAAGCGCGGACCTATCACCACCAAGATCCAGAAGCTGTTCTTCGACGTGGTCAACGGCAAGGTACCCAAGTACAAGCACTGGCTCACGCAGGTGGGCAAGGCCAAGCCGGCAAAGAAAAGTGCCAAGAAGGCCGGGGGCCGCAAATGAGCACGTCCACCACGACGGTGGCCGGAGCAGCCAGCACGGTTGAAATCACCGCGGCCGACCTGCCGCTGCACTGCCCCACGCCGGCCACGCCGTTGTGGAACATGCACCCCCGCGTCTTCCTCGAGATCACCAGGACCGGCGACATCCTGTGCCCGTACTGCGGCACTCACTATGTGTTCAAGGGCGAACTGCCCACCGGTCACTGAAGCCTGGTGGCCGAGCCTGCGGTGCCGGCCAGCCGGCCTGATCAGGCCCCGGCCTTGACGCCGTGTCTGGCGCGAAACTGAGGCCCGCCACGATGCGTTCCCCCATGCGTGTACTCGTGGTTGCCCCCAACTGGATCGGCGATGCACTGCTCGCGCAGCCCCTGTTCGCCCGGCTGCACCGGCGCCTGCCCGACCTGATCATCGATGCGCTTGCACCGCCCTGGACCGGCCCGGTGCTGGCACGCATGCCGGAGATCAATGAGGTGCTGGATGCGCCCTTTGCCCATGGCGAACTGCGGCTGAAGGACCGCTGGCGCCTTGGGCAGTCACTGCGCGAGCGCGGCTACAGCCAGTCAATCGTGCTGCCCAACAGCTTCAAGTCGGCGCTCATCCCCTTCTTTGCCGATATTCGTCTGCGCGTGGGCTACGTCGGCGAATCGCGCTATGGCCTGCTCAATGTCGTGCACAAGCTCGATCGCGACGCCCTGCCCCTGATGTCGGAACGCTATGCCCAGCTCGCCGAAACACCTGGCAAGCCGGTGACACGTCCGCTGGAGACGCCAGGCCTGCGCGTGGATGAAACCAACCAGCTGATCACCATGGCGCGCCTGGGCATCAGCCGCCAGCGACCGGTAGTGGTGTTCTGCCCCGGTGCGGAATTCGGCCCATCCAAGCGCTGGCCGGCAGAACACTACGCAGCGCTGGCCCGCCGCCTGACGGACCAGGGCAGGCAGGTCTGGCTGATCGGCTCTCCCAAGGACGCCCCGGTGGGCGAGGCCATCGCCGCCCTTTCAGGGGGCCTGGCGCTGAACCTGTGCGGACGCACCGACCTCGCCTCGGCGATAGACCTGATCGCGGCCGCCTCCCTGGTGGTGAGCAATGATTCCGGATTGATGCACGTGGCCGCCGCCACCGGCCGGCCGCTGATTGCGATCTATGGCTCGTCCGACAGCCGGCACACCCCGCCGCTGGCGGCGCCGGAACAGGCACGCATCGTGGAAATCCAGGGTCTGGATTGCCGCCCCTGTTTCAAGCGCGAGTGTCCGCTGGGCCACTGGCGCTGCATGAAGGAGATCGGGCCGGAACAGGTGTTGCGTGACATCCAGGCCATCGAGGCGGCCTGACCGCCCGGCCAGCAGGCCCTCAGGCAGCGGCAAGGCTGCGCATGTGCACGGCAACGATGGCCTTGGCCTCGTTGAAATCCTGCGCATGGCCGGCGGCAAACAGACAACAAGCCAGCTGGTGGGAAATCGGCGCCGGCACCGAAGCCGGCGCATCGAGCATCTGCCGGATCACTGCTGCAGTAGCCCTGGGACTGACATCGAACGCGACGTCGTTGCCGACATGATCATGCGGCGCTTCCTGGTCGAACAGCATGAGCGAAGCACCGTCGCTCACCAGTTCCATGCGCGGCCGACGTCGCGGGTTGGCAAAGGCTTCGCCCTCGGTACCGGCCATCACCAGCGCATCCTGCCCGGAGGCGAGCAGCAGATCACGCAGCATCTCCAGCTCCACTCCGGGCGCCGCGCTCACCAGCCGCATGCTCTTGCCCAGGAAGGGATCGATCAACAAGGCCATGGCCGGGACCACGCCGGTCACACCGATACGATGGCGCAGGGATAGCAGGCTTGCCAGCCCCGGCGATAACACCCCGGTGGGCACAAAGGCCAGGCCCTCATTGTCCAGTGCCGCTTGCGCACGACCCAGCGTCAGGCAGGGCATGATGCCCAGTTCGCGAAAGACATAGGCGGTGGCCGCGCGACCGTGCCCTTCCAGGGTGCCATGCACCAGCACCGGCACCCGCAGACGCTGCAACAGCAGTGCCAGCAGTGGCGTGAGATTGTGCTGCGTGCGCGCACCACCGTAGGCTGGAATCACCACCGGCCTTGCCCCATCGCGGTCGCACACCGGCGGCATCAGTTGCAGCACGTTGTCGGCCAGGGCGGCGTCGAATCCCAACAAGGCCCACTGCGGCAGCGTCCCGGTGCCCATGGCCACCAGCAGCGCGCCCATTTCCAGGTCGGGCAGTCCGCCTTCCAGCATGGCGGCGAACAATTGCCGGATCTCCTGGACAGGAAGCGGTGATGCATCCGCTTCAACCCCAGCAATGGCGCGTATCAAGGGTGCGAAATTCATGGCGTTCTCCATGCGGGCATCCCATCTGGCCTCTCCCTGGTCGCTGCACCGCACCACCCGCAGGGGGCGGCAGCACTGGAAAGGAACACTGAGGACTTCCGGCCCTTGCCTGATTAGCAAGGGGAATGCCATGCGTTTCAAGCCGGGGCTCGGGAGTCCGGGCCGACCGAACGAATGGCATGCACCCGCAGGAGGCACTCGAAAACAACAGGAAAAAACGCGGCTGGGCACGCCAGAATTGGGCACACCGCCTCGCAATGGTGCGTCCCGGCGCGGGGGGGGAGACACACGAATCGGCCGCGCGGAATGACACGCTGCAGTGCAACATTATCCGATTCGATGAAACTGTGAAGTCAGCCTGTAAGCCGGGTTCTGTCGGCACCCTTGCGGACACCGTGACGATCATTCCTCTGGGCCCGGAGTTGCCTCCGGGCTCTAGCCACCTACCCGCGGACTCGGCGAGCCGCGTCATCATCCGCCTATTTGGTGTTGCTCCGGGTGGAGGTTACCGTGCCGTCCGTGTTCCCACGTCCGCGGTGCGCTCTTACCGCACCGTTTCACCCTTGCCTGATCCATTTGCATGGCCATCGGCGGTCTACTCTCTGTTGCCCTGTCATCGCCTTGGGCCGGTGTTGCCACCGGCTTATAGCGTCTGGGCGTTACCCAGCACCCTGCTCTGCGGAGCCCGGACTTTCCTCCACATGAACGAGTCATGCAGCGACCGTCCGGCTGACTTCACGCAGTCATTGTAAGGCGTAAGCCGGCTCCGGCCGCCGCTTTCATCGCCGGCCGGGGCGGAACACCGCGCGATTGTCGTAGTAACTGTCGCATTCACTGGCCGCATCCCAGCCGGGGATACCGAGCAGCGGCAGCGGTGCCAGTGATCGCGTGCTGGCCAGCAGCCCGGGTTCTTCGAGCAGCGAGGCCGTGCCGGCATCCAGCCGGTCGAGCAGTGCAGGCAAAGGCTCAGACAGCGACGCCTGACTGCAGTGGATGAACAGGGCCTTGCCGGTGATGCCCGGACGGAGATTGAGCGCCTGCTCCTGCAGCGCGTGGCCGAACACCACGAAGCGCATGCCGGCCAGGACATCGGCACGACGCGCCTGGAACAGCGACTGCCACTGGAAGCCGCGCAGCAGTTCGGCGAGCGATTCATCGGCGCAGGCGACCAGCACGCCGCTTTCGTCGAGCAGCGTCAGCACATCGCGCGCCGTGCCACGGCGCCCGCCTGCCGCCTCGTTCAAATGCTGCAGGTGCAGGGCATTGATGCGGCGCTTGGTGCGCGGGAAGGCCAGCCAGGCCAGGGCATTGAAGAGGTCGTGCCAGCTTTGCGCGCGCGTGGGCACCTCACCGCTGGCATGCACCTGGGCTTCATAACCCTCCAGTGCCGGCAGGGCATCTGCGACAACAAAGCGCACGGCATGGTCCGAGGCGGTATGGTGCTCGCGCGCATCGAGCAATGCATTGAGGTCGTCGCACGTGGGGAAGTGCCCGGGCAATCGCGCCACCCAGGGCCGCATCCAGTCCTGCGCCGGGGATGCCAGCCGCTCTTTCCAGGGCGATTCATCCATGCCGGCTGCGCACAGGCCCTTCAGGCACGGATCAGGTGACGTGGCGCCAACGCAGGGCCTCACCGGCACGCAGGGGCACCAGGGTTTCGCCGCCGAAGGCGTATTGGGTCGGTGGTGTCCAGTTCTCCCGACGCAGGGTCACCGTGCCGGTGTTGCGCGGCAGACGGTAGAAATCCGGCCCGTGAAAGCTGGCGAAACCTTCCAGCTTGTCCAATGCACCCGCCGCTTCGAACGCCTCGGCATACAGTTCCAGCGCGGCATGCGCATTGAAACAGCCGGCGCAGCCGCAGGCATGTTCCTTCAGGTTCTTCGCGTGTGGCGCGCTGTCGGTGCCGAGGAAGAATTTCGGGCTGCCGCTGGTGGCCGCCGCGACCAGGGCGACGCGATGCACCTCGCGCTTGAGCACCGGCAGGCAGTAATAGTGCGGGCGTATGCCGCCCTGGAAAATGGCATTGCGGTTGAACAGCAGGTGCTGCGGCGTGATGGTCGCCGCGACATTGGCGGGTGCTTCGGCCACGTACGCTGCCGCCTCACGCGTGGTGATGTGCTCGAACACCAGGCGCAGCGCGGGAAAGCGCGCGCGTATCTGCGTCAGCGTGCTGTCGATGAAGGCCTTTTCACGATCGAAGACATCCACCTCGGGCGCCGTGGATTCGCCATGCACCAAGAGCGGCAAGCCGTGCTTTTCCATGGCCTCGAGCGTGCCGAAGGCCTTGTCGATCTGCGTCACCCCGGCATCG
>CAIPGJ010000255.1 GCA_903864555.1 uncultured Pseudomonadota bacterium
CAACATCCTGGACCATGACATCACCTTTGGCATCGGGCCCGCGGGAACCGGAAAGACCTACCTCGCGGTGGCCTGTGCCGCAGATGCGCTCGAACGCGACACCGTCAAGCGCATCGTGCTGGTGCGTCCGGCAGTCGAAGCGGGGGAGCGGCTGGGCTTCCTGCCGGGTGACCTTGCCCAGAAAGTCGATCCCTACCTGCGTCCGCTCTACGATGCCCTCTACGACCTGCTCGGCTTCGACAAGGTGCAGAAACTGCTGGAGCGCAGCGCCATTGAACTCGCGCCCCTTGCCTACATGCGTGGGCGCACGCTCAACCATGCCTTCGTCATCCTGGATGAAGCGCAGAACACCACGCCGGAGCAGATGAAGATGTTCCTCACCCGCATGGGTTTCGGCTCCAAGAGCGTCATCACCGGCGACGTGACCCAGGTGGACCTTCCGCGCGGTGCCCGCAGCGGCCTCGCCGAGGCACGCAAAGTGCTGAAGGACGTGAGCGGCATCGCCTTTACCACCTTCCTCAGCGAGGATGTGGTTCGTCATCCACTGGTGCAGCGCATCGTCGACGCCTATGACACCCAAAAAAGCGACTGAGCCGGCCACGGTGTCGCGCATACTGCTGACCGTGCAGGATGCCAGCGGTGCCACTGGCGTGCCGGTGCGCCGCACGCTGCTGCGCTGGGCGCGGGCGGCATTGCCACGATCAGCCGAAGTGACCTTGCGGGTGGTTGGAACAGGCGAGGGACGCAAGCTCAACAAGGCCTGGCGGGAGCAGAACCATGCCACCAACGTGCTCACCTTCGAGTACGGTCTGGTGGGCGGCATGCTGCGCGGCGACGTGGTGTTGTGCGCCCCGGTGATTGCGCGCGAGGCCAGGCAGCAGGACAAGCGCCTGATGGCACATTATGCGCACATGGTGGTGCACGGACTACTGCACCTGCAGGGGCACGACCACCAGACAGACCGAGAGGCACAACGCATGGAGACGCTGGAGCGGCGCATACTCGCGCGGCTGGGCTATGCTGACCCCTATGTTGCGGAGGGATGGGGCTGATGGAACCGGATGACAAACCGACCTTGCTGGAGCGGCTGTCCGCGCTGATCATGCGCGAGCCGGAGGACCGCGAGCAGCTGCTGGAGCTGCTTCACTCGGCCCACGAACGCAACCTGCTCGATGCCGACGCCCTTGCCATGATCGAGGGCGTGATGCAGGTGTCGGAGATGAGCGTGCGCGACATCATGATCCCCCGTTCGCAGATGGACGTCATCGACATCAACCAGAAGCCCGACGAGTTCATACCGGAGATCATCGCCACTGCACACTCCCGATTCCCCGTCATCGACAAGAGCCGCGACGATGTCATCGGCGTGCTGCTGGCCAAGGACCTGTTGCGGTATTACGCCAGCGAGGAGGAATTCAACGTCCGTGACATGCTGCGTCCGGCCGTGTTCGTGCCCGAGTCCAAACCGCTCAACGTGCTGCTGCGGGAATTCCGCGCCAGCCGCAACCACATGGCCATCGTCGTTGATGAGTACGGCGGCGTATGCGGCCTGATCACCATCGAGGACGTGCTGGAGCAGATCGTCGGCGACATCGAGGATGAGTACGACTTCGATGAATCCGGAGACAACATCCTGAGCGAGGAGAACGGCGGCTGGCGCGTCAAGACACAGACCGAAATCGCCGATTTCAACGAGGCCTTCGGCACCACCTTCTCCGATGATGAATACGACACCCTGGGCGGGTTGCTGATTGCACGCTTTGGCCGCCTGCCCAAGCGCGGCGAAAGCCTGAGCATGCAAGGCCTGCGCTTCCAGGTGCTGCGCGCCGACAGCCGCCGACTGCACGTGGTGCAAGTACAGCGGCTCGCGGAGCCGGCCTGAGCATGCCGGGAGCCGCCCTCCCGCCATTTCGCAGCCTCGCATCAGCCGCCCTCGCCGGAATCGTCACGGTGGCGGCCTTCGAGCCAGCCGGCCTGGCGCCACTGGCCATTGCCACCCTGGCGGGCTTGATGCTGCTGTGGCACCGGTCGGCAACACCAGCGGGCGCCGCGTGGACGGGGTTTGCCTTCGGCCTGGGTTACTTCGGCGCTGGCGTCTCCTGGGTCTATGTGAGCCTGCATACTTTCGGCATGATGCCGGCGGCATTGGCCGCGCTGGCCACGGTGCTCTTTTGCGCCTTTCTCGCGCTGTTCCCGGCACTGACCGGCTATCTCCAATCGCGCGCAGGCAGTTCGATGGCGGTGCGCTGGTTGCTCGTCGTGCCCGCTGCCTGGACCTTGCTGGAATGGGTGCGCGGCTGGATATTCACCGGCTTTCCGTGGCTCAGCCTGGGCTATTCCCAGGCGACCACCCCGCTTGCCGGCTTCGCCCCGGTGCTGGGTGTATTCGGCGTCTCTCTCCTCACGCTGGTCTGTGCCGGCCTGCTGGTTTATTCGGCACGCGAACAGGGAAAACGCCGGCTCATGGCTGCAGCCGCCTTGCTGGTCCTGGTCACTGCCGGCTGGCTGCTGCGCGACCACGACTGGACCCAACCCGAGGGCCCTGCCATCAGAGTGGCCCTGGCCCAGGGCAACGTGCCGCAGAGCCTCAAGTTCGAACCCGGGCGTTATGCCGCCACACTGCAGACCTATCGCCGCCTTGCGGAACTGGCCGGGGCCGAGAATGCAAAGCTGGTGGTCTTTCCGGAAACCGCCATCCCGCGCATGCTCGACCAGGTGGAAGGCCGCTACCTGGAAGACCTGCAGGACCTGATGCAAGCGCGCAACGCCGACCTGCTGCTGGGCGCACCGCTGCGTGACCGCGATGGCCGCTATTACAACAGCGTGGTGAGCCTGGGCAGTTCCCGTTCACAACGCTATGACAAGGTCCACCTGGTGCCCTTCGGCGAGTTCATCCCGGCCGGGTTCGACTGGATCCTGCAGGTGTTGCAGATTCCGCTGTCGGACTTCAGCGCGGGAACAGTGCAGCAACGTCCGCTTGCCCTGGGCCGCGACCACCCGATCCTGGTTGCCGTGAACATCTGCTACGAGGATGCATTCGGCGAGGAAATCATCCGCCAGTTGCCCGAAGCCACCTTGCTGGCCAATGTCAGCAACGTCGCCTGGTTTGGCGATTCGCTGGCGCCGGACCAGCATCTGCAGATATCGCAGATGCGTGCAATGGAAACCGGACGCTACATGCTGCGGGCCACCAACAGCGGTGTCACCGCCATCATCGACGAGAAGGGCGTGGTGCGTTCACGGCTACCCAAGTTCACCGAAGGCCTGCTCAATGGCAGCGCCCAAGCCTTCGCCGGGGCGACGCCCTTTGTGCGATGGGGCAACGGGCCGGCACTCGCACTGTGCTGGCTGATGCTGGCTGCCGGCGCGCTGCTCGCGCGACGCAGGACTGCGCCGGAAGCACCCGTCTGAGCGGGGTTTTCCACTCGGGAAAGCCGGTAAAATCTGAGCCCTCCCACGTGCCGGCTGCAAACCCATGGCAACACCGAAGTTAAGCTTTCAGGAAATCATCCTCAGGCTGCAGGATTACTGGAACCGACAGGGCTGCACCCTGCTGCAGCCCTATGACATGGAAGTGGGTGCCGGCACCTCCCACACGGCTACTTTCCTGCGCGCGATCGGCCCGGAGCCATGGCGTGCGGCCTATGTCCAGCCCTCGCGCCGCCCCAAGGACGGCCGCTACGGTGAAAACCCCAATCGCATGCAGCACTACTACCAGTACCAGGTGGTGCTCAAGCCTTCGCCGCCGGACATCATCGACCTCTATCTGGGTTCCTTGCAGGAGATCGGCCTCGACCTGAAGCAGAACGACGTGCGCTTCGTCGAGGACAACTGGGAGAATCCCACGCTGGGCGCCTGGGGCCTGGGCTGGGAAGTCTGGCTGAACGGCATGGAAGTCACGCAGTTCACCTATTTCCAGCAGGTCGGTGGCCTGGACTGCAAGCCTATCACCGGCGAGATCACCTACGGCATCGAGCGCCTGGCCATGTACCTGCAGGGCGTGGAAAACGTCTTCGACCTGGTGTGGCGCCCGGGCGTCACCTATCGCGACGTCTATTACCAGAATGAAGTGGAGCAGTCGGCCTACAACTTCGAGCATTCCGATGCCGCCATGCTGTTCCGGCATTTCACCGATCACGAGACCGAAGCCAGGCGCCTGATGGAAGCCAGGCTGGCGCTGCCCGCTTACGAGAAGGTGTTGAAGGCCGCGCACACCTTCAACCTGCTCGATGCGCGCGGCGCCATCTCGGTGACCGAGCGCGCCGCCTACATCGGCCGCATCCGCAATCTTGCCCGCAGCGTGTCACAGTCCTACTTCGACAGCCGCGTGCGCGCCGGCTTCCCCATGTGCAAACCGGACGCGCTGGACAAACTCGGCGTCGACCTGGCCGGCCTGCGCGCAGCCCTCGAGCAGCGGGAGGCCGCATGAGCGCCGACCTGCTGGTTGAACTCTTTACCGAGGAATTGCCGCCCCACGCGCTCGCCAGCCTGGGACTGAGCTTTGGCGACGTCCTGCGCGCCAGTCTGGTTGCAGCCGGCTTTGCCCCGGAGTCGGCCACGGCAAGACATTTCGCCACCCCGCGTCGCCTCGCTGTGCTGATTGCGTCCGTGCAGGCGCAATCTCCCGCCAAAGCGGAAACCCGCAAGCTGATGCCGAGCAAGATTGCCTTTGGCGCCGATGGCGCGCCGAAACCGGCACTACTGAAGCGGCTGGAGAAAGAAGGCGCCTCGGCAGCCGATGTCAGCCGAGCAATGGAAGGCAATGCCGAGTACGCCTTCCTCAAACGCACCATCCCCGGCGCCAGCCTGGCTATCGGGCTGCAGAACGCCCTGGACGAAGCCATCGCGAAACTGCCCATCCCGAAAGTCATGGCCTACCAGCTGGCGGATGGCACCAGCACCGTGTCTTTCGTGCGTCCGGCCCATGGCCTGATTGCCTTGCACGGCACCAATGTGGTTGCAGTGACTGCCTTGGGACTGGCCGCCGGACGCACCACGCAAGGCCACCGCTTCCAGGGCGCGAAATCCATCGAGCTGGCCAGCGCCGGCGACTACGAACAGAAGCTGATTGCAGAGGGCGGGGTCATTCCCTGTTTCGAAGCACGCCGCGGCAATATCGAACAGCAGTTGCGCGACCAGGCCGCCTCACTCGGCGCATCCCTGGGCGCCGAGGAAAACATCGCCCCCTTGCTGCAGGAAGTCACCGGCCTAGTGGAGATGCCTACCGTCTACACCGGCGAGTTCGAGCGCGAGTTCCTGGCCGTACCGCAGGAATGCCTCATCCTCACCATGCGCGCCAACCAGAAGTACTTTCCGCTGTTCGACGGCGAAGGCCGCCTCACCCACCGCTTCCTCATTGTCAGCAACATGCGCCTGGAAGATCCCCGCAATGTCGTCGAGGGGAACCAGCGCGTGGTGCGACCGCGGCTGGCCGATGCGCGCTTTTTCTTCGAGACCGACAAGAAAACCAGGCTGGAGGATCGCATCCCCCAGCTCGCCTCGGTCACCTACCACAACAAGCTCGGCAGCCAGGCGGAGCGCGTCAGGCGCGTGCGCGATCTGGCTGCGCTCATCGCCCGCGACCTGGGCGCCGATGTCCGGCTGTCGGAACGCGCCGCTTTTCTCGCCAAGGCCGACCTGCTTACCCACATGGTCGGGGAGTTCCCGGAACTGCAGGGCACCATGGGGCGCTACTACGCCCTGGCTGACGGCGAGGATGCGCAGATTGCCGATGCCATCGAACAACACTACTGGCCGCGTTTTGCCGGCGATGCCCTGCCGAACAACGCCGTCGCCACGACACTGGCACTGGCAGATAAGCTGGAAACCCTGGCCGGACTGTTCGGCATCGGCCAGCAGCCTACCGGGGACAAGGATCCGTTTGCCCTGCGCCGGCATGCCCTGGGGGTGGTGCGCATCATCATCGAAGGCGGACTGGCCGTGTCAACACAGGCGCTGGTGAATGCCGCCTTCTCCGTATTCCCCCAGGACAAAATTGCCCAGTCGCAGGCCGACCTGGAAACCTTCATTCAGGACCGCCTGCGCGCCTATCTCCGGGATGGCGGCTACTCGGCGAACGAAATCGAGTCGGTGCTCGGCCAGATGCCCACGCAGATGGCCAGGGTGCCACTGCAACTCGCCGCCGTACGGGCCTTCACCACCCTGCCCGAAGCCGCCAGTCTGGCCGCCGCCAACAAGCGCATCGCCAACATCCTCAAGCAGGCCGAAGCCAAGGGCGAGCACTTCGCGCAGGCCGATGAGGCTCTGATGCAGGAGGCCGAGGAGCGAACCCTGCTGAAGGCCCTCCGTGAAGCATCCGCCACGGCGCTTCCCTGCTTCAAGGCGGGTGATTACACTGGTTACCTCAAGGCTCTTGCGGTGCTGAAGAATCCCGTGGATGCTTTCTTCGAAAAGGTGATGGTCATGGTAGAGGATGCGGCAGTCCGCCGGAACCGCCTTGCCCTGCTGGCCGACCTGCACCGGGAAATGAACCAGGTGGCCGAGCTGTCCCGGCTCTCCATCTGATAACAATTAACCTACTGAATCAATAGACACGTGGCCAACCGTCATAAATTGATCATATTGGACCGTGATGGCGTGATCAATTACGACAGTGAGCTCTACATCAAATCACCGGAAGAATGGCAACCCATCCCCGGCAGCGTGGAGGCCATCGCCCGCCTCACCCAGAGTGGCTGGCGCTGCGTGGTGGCCACCAACCAGTCCGGCATCGGCCGGGGGCTGTTCGACATGGCGGCGCTCAATGCCATGCACAGCAAGATGCATCGCGCCGCCAGTCAGGCCGGTGGCCGCATCGAGGCGGTGTTCTACTGTCCGGACACCGGCGCCTCGCAATCCATCAATCGCAAGCCCAATCCCGGCATGCTGCAGGCGATCAGCGAGCGCTACAACGTGCCGCTGGAAGGGCTGCCGCTGGTGGGAGACTCTCTGAGGGACATGCAAGCGGCACAGGCGGTACATGCCCAGCCCATCCTGGTGCTGACAGGCAAGGGGGAGGCGACACGCAGCAAGGGTGGGCTTCCCACCAACACGCTGGTCTACCCCGATCTGTCTGCGGTGGCGCAGGCACTGTGCGCATGAACCCGATGCGCTCCATCGCCTATGTGCTGCTGCAACTGCTGATCACGCCCCCCTACGCCCTGCTGTCACTGGCCACCTTCTTCCTGCCGCGCAAGGGCCGTTACTGGGTCATCTCCGGCTGGGCGCGCATGATGATTGCGCTGGCCGGCCCGGTGCTGGGGATACGCTATCGCGTCGAAGGACTGGAGAATCTGCCCCCGGGACCGGCCATCATCCTGTCCAAGCATCAATCCGCCTGGGAAACCATGGCTTTCCAGGTCATCTTTCCGCCGCAGGTCCACGTGCTCAAGCGCGAACTGCTGTGGATTCCCTTCTTCGGCTGGGGCCTCGCCATGATGAGCCCGATTGCCATCAACCGCAGCAAGGGCACCAGCGCCCTGAAACGCATGGCCGAACTCGGCCGGCAGCGCTTTGCCCAGGGCTTCTGGATCGTGGTGTTCCCTGAAGGCACCCGCACCTCGCCCGGTGAGCAGCGCCCCTATCAGATAGGCGGTGCCTGGCTGGCGCACCGGCTGAAGGCACCGGTGGTGCCGGTGGCCCACAACGCCGGGCAGTGCTGGCCGCGCAATGCCTTCTTCAAGCGTCCGGGGGTCATCACCGTGCGCATCGGCAAACCCATCGATGCGAGCGGGCTCAAGGCCGATGCCCTGAATGAGCAGGTCCGTCAGTGGATAGAAGCCGAAATGGTGACGCTGTGCCAGGAGTGAGCCGTCGTTCCCGCGTGGCCATGCAGGTCGCCATGCGTAACATCGAGTTGTCCGTGGCATCGTCGGCGCGCCCGGTGGACTATCGCCTGGTGCGTTCGCCCCGGCGCACCATCGCCATCCATGTCAGCCATGCCGGGGTCGAGACCCGCGCGCCGATGACAGCCAGTGTGGGCGAAATCGAATCCTTCATGCGCCAGAAGCAGGAGTGGATCGTCACCCGGCTGCAGGAGCTGGGTGAAACACGCCACTTCCGCTGGGAGGCGGGCGCCCGGCTGCCAATGCTCGGCAACGAGGTGCTGCTGGTGGATGAGCCAGCCCGCAATGGCATCTGGCTGGAAGAGGGCCGGCTGCTCATCGGCCGGCCTCACGGGCGCTCGCGTGCGGACTGGCGCACCCGCCTGCTGGCATGGCTGCGCTGGGAAGCCCTGCGGCATTTCAGCGGGCGCGTGGCAGAGATGGCCGGGATACTGGAAGTCCCCACGCCCCAGTTGCGCCTGTCCAATGCCGGGGGGCGCTGGGGCAGTTGCACGATGTATCGGGACGGCCCGCACATACGACTGCACTGGAAGCTTTACCTGATGCCGCCGCATCTCATCGACTATGTGGTGGCACATGAACTGGCGCACATACGCGAGCTGAACCATTCACCGCGATTCTGGGCACAGGTGGCCAGGATCTATCCCGGGCACGCCCAGGCACGCATCGAACTGAACCGCAGCGGCCGCGCCCTGCCGATGTTCTAGACCACTGAAGCTGCGAGGAACTCCCATGCGCATACTGCACACCATGATCCGGGTCGGCGACCTCGACCGGTCCATCCGTTTCTACACCGGAGTGCTGGGCATGCAGTTGCTGCGCCGGCAGGATTATCCCGACGGCAAGTTCACCCTGGCCTTCGTCGGGTATGGCAACGAGGCGGACCAAGCGGTGATCGAGCTCACCTACAACTGGGGCGTGGACCGCTATGAGCTCGGCACGGCCTTCGGCCACATCGCCGTGGAAGTCGCCAATGCGGCCCTGGCCTGCGAGGCGGTGCGCAAGCTGGGCGGCAAGGTGACTCGCGAAGCCGGACCGATGAAGCATGGCAGCACGGTGATTGCCTTTGTCGAGGACCCCGACGGCTACAAGATCGAATTCATCGAGCGCCGCATTCGCTGAGTTGTCATCGCTGAGCGCTCACCGCTGGACCGCCTCCGTTCATTGGTGCGGCGGCAGGGCTTCCGTGGCAGCGGCGTTGGCAATGGCAACATAGTCGGTCACGGACAGATTCTCCGGCCGCAATCCGGCATCGATGCCGAGCCGGCCCAGCCCCTCTGCAGAGATCACGGCGGCCAGCGCATTGCGCAGCGTCTTGCGCCGCTGCGTGAAGGCAGCGGTCACAATGCGCGCCAAAGCGGCTTCATCACTGACCACACCCCGCTGCAGCATGGCTTGCGGCGTCATCGGCCTGAGGCGCACGATGGCCGACTGCACCTTGGGTGCGGGAAAGAACGACTCCGGTGGCACCCCGAAGACCCGCTCGATGTGGAAGCGGTACTGCAGCATCACCGACAGGCGCCCATAGTCAGGCGTTGACGGCTCGGCGGCCATGCGCTTGACCACCTCGTCCTGCAGCATGAAATGCATGTCGGTGCAGCGCTGTGCGTAGCCGGCCAGGTGAAACAGCAGGGGCGTGGAAATGTTGTACGGCAGGTTGCCGACCACCCGCAGCGGCGCAGGCAGGCTGGTGAAGTCGAAACGCAGGGCATCTCCCTGGTGCAAGGTCAATCGCGCCGACGGAAAGCGTGCCGCCAACACCTGGCACAGATCGCGGTCCAGTTCGATGGCGTGCAAATGCGGGATCTGCTCGAGCAGGGGACCGGTGAGGGCGCCCTGTCCCGGCCCGATCTCCACGATGGTCTCGCTGGCAGCCGGCGCAATCGCCGCCACGATGGCGGCGATGATGCCGCGATCAATCAGGAAATTCTGGCCGAAGCGCTTGCGTGGCCGGTGATTCACGCGGCACGCCCGCGCATGCTCATGACCATGTCCCGGGCCATGGCCACGGCAGCATGCAGGCTGCCGGGGTCGGCGCCACCGTGACCGGCCAGGTCCAGCGCCGTGCCATGATCAACCGAAGTGCGTATGAAGGGCAGGCCCAGGGTGATGTTCACGCCGCCGCCAAAACTGGCGTACTTGAGCACCGGCAGTCCCTGGTCGTGATACATGGCCAGCACGCAGTCGGCACCCTTGAGCCGTGACGGGACAAACAGCGTGTCGGCAGGGATGGGGCCTTCGACATTCAGGCCCTGGGCACGCAAGCGCTCCAGCACCGGCGTGATGACCTCGATTTCCTCGCACCCGAGGTGACCGCCCTCCCCGCAGTGCGGGTTCAGGCCTGACACCAGCACCCGTGGCTCGGCGATGCCGAACTGGCCCCTCAGGGCGGCGATGATGATGCGCAGGGTCTTTTCCAGTCCCGGGCGCGTGATGGCATCGGCCACCTCGGCCAGGGGCAGGTGCGTGGTGGCCAGCGCCACGCGCAATCCGCCACCCGCGAGCATCATGACCACCCCGGCGGACCCACAATGCTCATCCAGATATTCAGTGTGCCCGGTGAACGCAATGCCTGCATCGTTGATCACGCCCTTATGCACGGGTGCGGTGACCATGGCGGCGAATTCCCCGGCCAGGCAACCGTCCATGGCACGGTCGATCAAGGCCAGCACATAGGCGGCATTGGAGGGATCGAGGCGACCAGCCTGGCAAGCCGACTTGAGCGGGACATGCAGCACATCGAGGCAGCCCGGTTGCGGCAGGACTCCGGCACGATAGTCGCGCAATGGCACCGACAGTTGCAGCTGCGCTGCGCGTTGCGCCAGCAGTCCACGGTCGCCCAGCACGACCAGCGGGTAATCCGCCGAACCCGGGGATGCTTGTGTTGCTTGTGCCAGTGCCAGACAGATATCCGGGCCTATACCAGCTGGCTCCCCGGAGGTGATGGCAAGGGGCCGCGCAGACGGGGTTCGTTGATCAGACGGAAAGCCGGACATGGAAATGCCTCAGCGCTCTTCCAGCCGGTAATCCACATAGGTGCGGTCGCGCATCTGCCGCAACCACTCCTGAAAGGCCTCTTCGCTTTTCTTCTCGCGCAGGGTACGCCGCGCCTCCAGGCGCCGGCGATCCGAAGACATGTCTGCGGTACGCCTGTCCATCACCTGGATGAGGTGCCAGCCGAACGCACTCTTCACCGGCGGGCTCAACTCGCCCGGCTTGAGTTCGTTCATCGCCCGCTCGAACTCGGGCACCGTATCACCGGGATAGATCCAGCCGAGATCACCGCCGCGGGGGGCGGAACCGTCATCCGAATTGAGCTTGGCCAGATCCGCAAAGTTCTGGCCGCCGACAATGCGCTCGCGCAGGCTGGTCAGCTTGCGCTGCGCCTCAGCCTCGGAGACGATGTCATTGGTGCGCACGAGTATGTGGCGCACCTGGGTCTGCTCCACCAGGAACGGCGTGCCGCCAACACGCTTGTTGTTGAGTTTGAGAACGTGAAAGCCGGCCGGACTGCGCAGCACCTGGCTGACTTCGCCCGGCTTCATCTTGACCACGGCGTCCAGGAACAGATCAGGCAGCCGGTCCTCGGTGCGCCAGCCCAGATTGCCGCCGGACAGCCCCTCGGGGGCATCGGAGAAAGTCGCTGCAATCTGTGCAAAGTCGCCACCGCCGCTGGCCTGCTTTTGCGCCTGCTGGGCCCGGGCCTGCTGGCGCTCGAGCTGCTCCGGGCTGGCCTGCTCAGGCACGCGCACCAGAATATGCGACAGATCGTACTCGCCGCCCATCTCCTTGGAAGAACCCTGATCCTCGAGGAACAGGTCGACTTCGCTTTCCGAGACCGTCACGCGATTGTCGACCTCGCGGTCCCGCAGGCGTGACAGGGTGATCTCGCGACGCAGATCTTCACGAAACTTGTCGAAGGGGATCCGGTCCCGCTCCAGGGCACGGCGAAAATCCGGCAGGGACATGTTGTTGTTGGCCGCCACACGAACCATGGCCTGGTCAACCTGGACATCTTCGATCATCAGACCGGTTTCCTTGGCGTACTGCAATTGCGCGCGGTCAAGGATCAGCCGTTCCAGCACCTGGCGCTGCAGCGCCGCCATATCGGGCAGCGGTGTCTTGCGGGCACGCAGATCCTGAACGACGCGCTCGATACGCTCATCCAGGTCAAACTTGGTAATCACCTCGGTGTTGACGACGGCCACAATGCGGTCCAGCAACTGGATGCGCATGCGTCCCGATGCCGGCACCGGCTGCGACGCCTGCTGGCCCGGGGCAGCCTCGCTCGCCTGACTCCTCTGCCCCCCCTGAGTTCCCTGGGCCTGCACGCCGCCGGCAAGGACCATGGCCCCTGCACAGGCTGCCGCCATCAGGCGCAGTGCAGAAGGCGAGGCTCGCCTTGTTCTGTTGGCTGGTGAAGGGCTGGTCAATTGAATAAGTCCACGGTTTCATTGCGTGACGGAGCCTGGTTCAGGCGCGAGTAACCGGGAATGTTGCGCTTGAGCGCTTCCAGCGGATTGGAACCGATGCGGGAAAAACCGCTGAGCTCCAGTTGCAGAAAAAACGTGTTGTTCGTCTGTCCCGTTGCCGTGGCGAAACGCTGCATCACACCGCGCAACACCCAGCAGTCGCCATTATATTCCAGGCCTCCGAGGGTCTCGATGACACGCCTGTCCTTGAGGGAGTAGTTGTATCGGCCCACGCCGTAGAAACCACGGCCCAGTGGCCACTGTGCCGACGCATCGATCTGGCCCAACTGGTCACGCAGATAGCGGTAGGACAGGTTGAGCAGCTTGAACATTTCCGGCTGGTAACGGGCCGACAGGTTGAGACGCTCGCTGCGCTGTTCACGCGGATTGAACTGTGCCGCCGTTTCCGCGGTCCAGTGCTGGGACACCCTGCCAGACAAGGCCGCCAGCCAGTCCGACGACTTGTGGGTGCGGCGGGTGTCTCCCGTATTGAGCGTGACCTCCTGGTTGGACAGGTAGTAGCGCTGGCCCAGCGTGCCGCGCAACACTTCCTGTCCCGAGCCCTGATGCAGCAGCCGCGAGGTCATGGCCAGGGTCACCTGGTTGGCATCGTTGATGCGGTCTCCGCCAACAAAGGTGTTCTCGGAAAAAATCTGGGCGTAATTGAAATCCGCCACGGCTGTATCGAACAGCGGGATGCGGCCCTGGTTCTGGTAGGGCACCCGCAGGTAGTAGGCTCGCGGCTCCAGGGTCTGCACGAAGTTGTTGCCCGCAAGCTTGGTGTCGCGCTCGAAGACGAGGCCGCTGTCCACGCTGATGATGGGAATCGAGCGCCCGATCGACGAATCCGTCCCTGCCGCATTGCGGTCCAGCGAGTAGTGCGTGTTGTGCACACCAATCTTGGGCGTCAGGAAGGCGCCGGCGGACAACAGGGGAAAGGACAGGCTTGGATAGGCGGTCACGCGCCGCCCCACCACCTGGGTGGGATGGGAGAAATCCACATACTCACCGGCAATGTTCAGGTCCAGCCCCATCAGGTCCTGACGCAGAGCATTCATGGTGATCTGCGGCGTGCGCGCGTAGGGCTTGGTCACCGGACTGTTGGGATCCTGCAGCGTCTGGAACTTCTGCACCCGCAAGGTGGCGCCGTACGTCCCGGACCCCCACCA
>CAIPGJ010000256.1 GCA_903864555.1 uncultured Pseudomonadota bacterium
AAGGGCGCCAACCAGGTGTCGGCCGACCTGGCCGCCGACCGTCTGGACCTGGCCATCACCACGGCGGCGGCATCGCTGCCGCTGATCCGCCAGGGCAAGCTGAAGGGCCTCGCGGTGACCACGCTCACCCGTCTGCCCTCGGCGCCGACCATCCCGACACTGGTGGAGTCCGGCCTCACCGGCATGGAAGGCATGGACCCCTATACCTTCTACGGCCTGATGGCCCCGCAGGGCACGCCGCAGGGGCCGGTGATGCGCGTCAACCAGGTGGTGAACGAGATCCTCAAGGACGCCGAATTCGTGAAGAAGCTCACCGCACTGGAGTTCGACCCCGACCAGCCCAATACGCCGGCCGAGTTCACGAAGTTCCTGTCCATGCACCTGTCCATCTGGCGCGAGCTGGGTGCGCGGCTGAACATCACCACCAACTGACAGGGACCGTCGCCATGGACTTCGGCATCGCCGGCCGCGTGGCCATCGTCACCGGGGCGACCGGTGGCCTGGGCAGGGCGGCAGCGAAGCTGCTCTCGGCCGAGGGCGTGCGCGTGGCCATCTTCGCGCGTACCGAAGCCACCTTGAAAAAGACGGCAGCGGAGATCACCGCTTCAACCGGACACCCGGTGCTGGCCGTGCCCGGTGACATGTCGCGCAGCGAGGATGTGGCGCGTCTGATCGAAACCGTGACCCGCGAACTGGGCAAGCCCTCCATCCTCATCTGTGTCACTGGCCGTCCACCACGTCCGCGCCAGGTGATCGAGGAGACCGAGCGTGAGCGCTGGGTCGAGGCCTTCAACACCTGCCTGATGGGCGCGGTCAACGTCATCTCGGCGGTGGCGCCGCTGATGATCGAACAGCGCTGGGGGCGCATCGCCTCCATCAACACCGCCTCGGTGAAGCAGCCCATGCACCAGCACGGGCTCTCGACCATTTTCCGCACTGGCCTGGCCGGCTACCTCAAGCACCTCGCCAACGAAACCGCGCACCAGGGCGTGACCGTCAATGTGGTCGGCCCGGGCTCCATCGGCACCGACACCTTCATGACGCGCCCCGATGCCGCCGAGCGCGGCAAGACCATCCCCGTGGGGCGCCTGGGCAAGCCCGAGGAATGCGCCGCTGCGGCGGTGTTCTTCTGCTCACAGCAGGCCGGCTTCATCACCGGCACGACCTTGCAGGTGGATGGCGGCATGACGGCGACGCTGAGCTGATCCCGGTGCGGCAGGGTGCTGCGGGCGGGCTGGTCGGCCTTTCACCGCCATGGGCCCAATGACGCATCGGGGGCACCCTGAATGGCTCGAATGACCGGCCCAGGATGGGAGTACGCCTCCCATCCTCCGAGAAGGTCTTCGATGAACGAATTCCGTGTTTGCAGCAACGGCCGCAGCTGGACCCGCGGCTTCGCCAACCGGATGCGCGGCCTGTTCTGGCTGATCCTGATCGGCCTCATCGGCCTGCAGCTGTTTGGTAGCGATGGGGTGGTCAATGCGCGCAACGAAATCCTCGGGCGGTTGGAGCAGAGTCGCAAATCACGGGTGATTGCACTGGTGCATCGGCAGGAAAGCGTGAGCGTGCTGGGCGTGCCGGTGTCCAGCCACATCAGTGTGGAGGATTCCGAAGCCATCCTGCGCGCGATCCGCTTCATTCCGGCGGAGCAGCCCATAGACCTGGTGCTGCATACCCCGGGAGGCGTGGTGCTCGCCTCGGAGCAGATCGCCAAGGCGCTGGGCGAGCACCAGGGCAAGGTCACGGTCTTCGTGCCGCATTATGCGATGAGCGGTGGCGCCCTGATTGCCCTGGCGGCCGACGAAATCGTCATGGATGCCAATGCCGTGCTTGGTCCGGTGGACCCGCAGATCGGCGGGCTGCCGACCGCCTCCAACCTGCGCATGGTGGATATCAAGAAGCCGGCTCAATGTGAGCGAAGAAATGCTCATCGTGGCCGACATGTCGGTGAAGGCACGCCTGCAGGTGGCCCTGTTCGTCGCCCAGGTGCTGGGCAAGCACATGGAGGAAAAGCCGGCCCTGGCACTGCCGACAGTCCTCTCTGAAGGGCGCTGGTCGCACGATTTCCCGATCACGGTGCAGGCGGCAAGACAACTGGGGCTCAAGGTATCCACCAACTTGCCGCGGGAGGTGTACGAGCTCATGGATCCCTATCCGCAGGGCGGCGGCCAGCGTCCGTCGGTGCTGTCCGTGCTGTCCGTGCCGCTGGGACGGCCGATGGAAACGCCCGGGTGCCGCGACGCGCTATCGCAGCAGTAGCTGCAGCGGCAGCGCTGCAGCTCGACATCGGCGGGTGGTCTGCGCAGCGTCGCTGCCGGTCAATGGACGGTGGAGCATGCGCGCCTGGAAGTAGGCGGGAAGGTGGGTACATGCGGAGGACATAGGCACTAGAATCAAGCCTCGTCATTCTAGAACCAAGTAATGTTCCGTCCGCTGTCACTGCTGCCGTCGTCACCGCAGCCGCCGTCGCTGTCATCGCCGCTTGCATCGCACCCCGGTTACCGGCCGGAGGTCGACGGACTGCGTGCCGTCGCGGTGCTGGCCGTGGTCCTGTTCCATGCCTTTCCCGGCCTGCTGCCCGGCGGTTTCATCGGCGTGGACATGTTCTTTGTCATCTCGGGTTATCTCATCACCGGTATCATCCTCGCCGGCCTGAACCAGGGGGATTTCAGTTTCGCCCGCTTCTATGCGCGGCGCATGCGGCGCATTTTTCCGGCGCTGCTGCTGGTCCTCACCGCGGTGTTCGCAACCGGGTGGCAGGTGCTGCTCGAAGACGAGTTCAGGCAGCTGGGACGGCATGTCGTGGCAGGGGCCGCTTTTCTCTCCAATTTCCAGTTGTGGAAGGAGGTGAGTTACTTCGATGTGTCTGCCGAGACCAAGCCGTTGCTGCATCTGTGGTCGCTCGGCATAGAGGAGCAGTACTACATCGTCTGGCCGGCGTTGCTATGGTGTGCCGTGAAGCTGCGGTCCAGCCCGGGCGTAGTCGCCCTGGGTTTGATGGGTCTGTCCTTTGTAGCCAACATTCATGGTGTGCAAGCCAGTCCGGGAACGACCTTCTTTGGCCACATACACGGTTCTGGGAGCTGCTGGCGGGGGCCGTGCTGGCCTGGTGGGGCCTCAGGCGCACGCTGGCCAACAGGACGGTCGGAGAACTGGCAGGGGCACCGACGCGCGGCGCGGCATGGCCATCCGCCAACCTGCAGGCTTGGACCGGACTGGTGCTCATCGCTGTCGGGCTGGCGCTGATCTCGAAACAGAGCGCCTTTCCCGGTTGGTGGGCGCTGTTGCCGGTGTGCGGCACGGTGCTGCTGATCGCAGCGGGACCGGCTGCCTGGGTGAACCGGGTGCTGCTGTCCAGCCGCCTCATGGTCGGAGCGGGGCTGATCAGTTATCCGCTCTACCTGTGGCACTGGCCGATGTTGTCCTTTGCCAACATCCTGATGCTGGGGCAGGTGCCCTCATGGTTGCGGGCCGGGCTGGTCCTGGCCAGCGTGTTGCTGGCCTGGGCCACTTATCGATGGGTGGAGCTGCCGGTCCGCTTTGGCGCCACGGGTGTCCTGGCGCGCATGCGCATTCCTGCCCTGGCGGCGGCCATGTCGTTGTTGGCCGTGGGCGCTTATGTGAGCTACAAGCTCCCCGCGTTTCCGCAGGGGCCCGTTGCCCGCGAGGCGCGCTTCCTCAACGACTATTCGATTGATTACTTCCGCCAGCAGTCCGTGGAGGACCTGTTCGCCGATCAGGGATGCGCCCGCTCGATCGCCCGCTTCGAGCAGGATGGCACCGGGGAGGATGAGGGCCGTGATTGCCGCTCGCAATATCCCGGCCGGCCCACGGTGATGCTGGTGGGCGACTCGCATGCCATCTTCCTGCAACTGGGCCTGATGCCCTACCTGTCCGCGCGGCAGATCAACTTTGCCGCCTTCTCCTCCTCGACCTGCGTGCCGTTCGCGGCAGAAAACGCCATGGCCAGACTGGAACAGCAGCTCAAATGCCGCAAGGTCAATGCGGACCTGGAAGAGAAAGTACGGACCATGAAGCCGGAGCTGCTCATCATCTTTGCCCACTACCTTGGACGGGGGCAATCGGCAGAGGGCAGCGCTTATGAGTATTCCGGCTACCTGGACGCTTTGCGCAACGGCC
>CAIPGJ010000257.1 GCA_903864555.1 uncultured Pseudomonadota bacterium
ATCTCCTGAAAGGCTTCCCGGCGCAGGCTGGCCCTGGGCACCTGCCCCACCAGCACGATGAGTGGCAGCGCATCCTGCTGGGCGGTGTGAATGGCAATGGCCACATTGCTGGCGCCGGGCCCGCGGCTCACCATGACCACACCGGGCCGGCGCGACAGGCGGGCATCGGCCAGGGCCATGAAGCCCGCACCCGCCTCGTGGCGGCAGGTCACCACATCCAGCTGCGGAAAATCATGCAGGGCGTCGAGGATGCCCAGATAACTTTCCCCGGGCACCAGGAACACCCGGTCCACGCCGTTTGCGGCCAGATTGGCGAGGAGCGCATGCGAAGAGGTGGCGAACTCAAGACGATTCATGCATTGCTTTCCCATGTCATTCAGTGTTTCCTGCGGATGCAAGGCGGACGTACACCATCGGCCCCGCCCGGCGTGCCGCCATCAAACCATCACTCGTGGCAGGCGATCCCGTCATGCAGCCCGGCAAACTGCAGCAGCGTCGTGGCACAGGCCGCCGGCGCGATGTTGCTCACCGTATGGTACTGGCAGGGAATGCGCACGATGGTCGAGTTGGGGATCTTGTGCTTCAGCGCATCCAGGTGCTCATCGGTGGTGATGGGGCCCGCTGACGGAAACAGTCCCAGGAAAGGCGCTCTGATGCGCGGCAGATACGGCGTGGTGTCGTAAGTGCTGGCCCAAGTGTAGAGCGCTGCCAGCACCTCGACGTCGGATTTTCCCATCTCGTCGGCACACCAGCGCAACAGACCCGGATCGGCATCCGGCGGAAAGCGTCGGCCGGCGGTGGACGCCTCCGCCCAGGCGCGCACGCCCATGGCGCGCATGGCCTCGATGCGTGAGGGATAACCGAATGAGGACTTCGCGTTGTCCGGGCCGATGAGGTGAACCGGGGAGGACACCGCGCTCAAGGTGCGGATGCGCTGCGGGCACTCGGCTGCAAAGCCCATGCCCAGCATGCCACCCAGTGATTCGCCGCAGTAATGCACCGACTCCACTCCCAGGTGATCAATCAGTCCGTTCATGTCTTCGATGAAGGGCCTCAGGCCGATATCGTTCTTCAGGTCGAAATCGCGCGAGGACTTGCCCAAACCGCGCAGATCCGTCCTCACCACCCTGTAGAAGCGGCTGAGATAAGGCACCCATGAGCGGAAGAACTCCGCGGACCGGGCGAAACCATGCTGCAGGATCATCACGGGGGCGTTTTTCCACGGGTCGGTGAAATCATCCAGGCAATAGTGGATGGATGGTTTTCCCGTTCTTTCGAAATAAGGCATGCGCTGTCTCCGTGAGGGTCGCGGTAGTGGAACGTATGGGGCGTGTCAGCGTTTGGGGCGTATCAAACCTGTCGTGAGGCAGATCGACGGCGAGTCGTTGCCATACTGCGTCAATACTTGTTCTTGTGCATCCTGCCGCCATCGATGTTGATGACAGTCCCGCTGGTGTATCCGGCCAGGTCCGATGCCAGCAGGGCGACCTGGGCGGTGACTTCCACCGGCTTGATGGTGCGCCCGAACGGCATGGACTTGGTGAGTTCCGGCCAGCGCTCCTCGTCGCCGAAGCGGTTCCTGGCATTCCTGCGCAAGGTCATCATGAGCTTCTCGGTCATCACCGGTCCCGGATTGATGCCCACCACGCGCACGCCGTGGTCGGGAGCATCCGCGCCCAGCGCCTTGGTGAGCGCGATCAGGGACGCATTGCCGGTCGAACCGGCGATGTAGCCGGCGCGCATGCGTTCGCCGGCTATGCCGATGATGTTGATGATCACGCCGCGCCCACGCGCCTTCATCAGCGTGTAATAGGCGCGCGTGAGGCTGATATAGCCGAACACCTTGAGATCCCAGTAACTGCGCCAGGTGGCATCATCCACCTCCTCGATGGACCCGTCGCGGATGGCGCCGGCATTGTTCACCAGGATGTCGATTTCGGGGAATTCAGCTGCCAGCGAGCGCATGGCCGCATCGGATGCCAGATCAGCCGAGCGCACCTGGACATCCACGGGGAATTGATCCGTGATTTTTTTCCGGGCCGCTTCGAGATCCGCGGCATCGCGAGCCACGATGATGACATTGCAGCCTTCGGCTGCGAGATGCTCGGCGATGGCGTACCCGATGCCCTTGGACCCGCCGGTGATAAGCGCAAGCCTGCCCTTGAGTCCGAGATCCATATGACTCCTCCTGCAATGTAGTGCGATCATCGCCGGTTTAGTCCGGCTCCCAGATGCCGCCTGTCTTTCTTTTCAGCGCCATTATCCCAGATCAAGCCCGCCGGAATGGGCCGCGCAAAGTCCTATAATCGGCACACAAACCTCACGGGTGGCCGGATGCTGGACAGGATCAGAAAATCGCTCGACAACACGCACGAGCGCGATGCCTTCGTGATCGGCGAACTGCAGGCCCTGCCTCGCGACAGCCTGCTGCTCGACGCCGGCTGTGGCAGCCAGCGTTACCGCCCCCACTGCGCGCACCTGCGTTACAAGGCGCAGGATTTCGGCCAGGCCGGGACGGACGAGAAGGCCAGCATGGCAGCAACCACCAACTACCAGTACGGCCAGCTCGACTACGTCGGCGACATCTGGCAGATCGCCGAGGCAGATGCCCGCTTCGATGCCATCCTGTGCACCGAGGTGCTGGAGCACATCCCCTTTCCGATCGAAACCCTGCGCGAATTCGCCCGCCTGTTGAAGCCCGGCGGACGACTCATCCTCACCGCGCCCTCCAACTGCCTGCGCCACATGGATCCGTATTTCTTCTACAGCGGCTTCAGCGACCGCTTCTTCGAGCGCATGCTGAAAGACTCGGGCTTTCAGGTCAGTACCTTGCAGCCGGTGGGTGACTACTACCGCTGGCTGGCGGTGGAGATGGCCCGCACCGCCACCAGCCACTCCATCCTGTCCAAGCTGATGCTGGCCCCGGCCTTCCTCTACTACTACCTCAAACGCCCGACCGAAGCCTCGGTGAACACGATGTGCATGGGTTATCACATCGTCGCGCAGCGGAACTGAAACCGTCCTCCGTCAGAACTGCAGGTCTCTCGCATTGAATGCCCGCTCCGGCAGCCGGCCGAGGATGCGCGTCAGCACCGAATTCATGCTGTCCGGGTCGTTGTCGAAACCGCCATGCGTGGCGCTGCGCGACAGGCTGCCGGGAGCGCCGGGCTCGCCTGCCATCACCACGCCCTTGCGGCCCTGCAGGCTGGCCTGCAGCAGGCCGTGCAGGCGTTCATCGGCCTGCAAATGGCGGCGGATGCCGAGCAAGGGCACCCCGCGCCAGGATTCGAAGGCATTGCTCACCAAGTAGAGCAATGACTTGCCATAGGGCCCCACACAGTCTTCGCATTCGGCGGCATCATCCAGCAGATACAGGCTGGGCCGCGGGCAGCGGCCGGCATTGATCGCCGGCAGGATCAGGCTGCGGAACTGGTCGATGCGCATGGCAGGCGCGAGCAATTGCAGCGTCTTCCAGGCCAGCCCCAGGCTGGCCAGTGCCGGCACCGCATGGGCGGCGAGGATGGATCCGGCGCTGTGGGCGACGACGTGCAGTTCCCATTCGCCGCCTGCCCTGGCCACCGCGCCGGCGTGCGCACCACGACCATGCCGCGCCGGTGCCGCCTTGCGGGCAGCGAGCCAGGCATCACGCGCCAGCTTGGCATGGCTGGCCACCAGGTTCATGGCGCCCTTGCTGCCGTCGGAGGCCAGCAGCGCGTTCTCCTTCATCTCCGACCACAGCGCGCTGCCGGGCAGCGCCAGCGTGAGTTCGAGCACGCGGTCGCGCGCCTCGCGCAGGTGCTCGAGGAAGCCGCCCCCGGCGCGCTCGTCGGCCGCAGTGAACTGGTCCTCCAGGATGTGTCGCACCGAGTTGAACCAGTCCGTCTCCCACATGATGTGCAAGGGGTAGATCTCGTTGGCCAGGCAGACATCGCGAAAGGCGACGATGCGCTTGGCCACGTCCTTCTCGCTGTTCAGCCCGCCATGCAGGTAGAGCATGACGCGGCGGCGCTGCCAGCCCAGGGTGCGCGCCGGAATGGTCTGCGTGAACAGGCGTTCCAGGTCCGCCTCGGTGGTCCAGTAGTTGCCCCGGTCCGACAACAGGCCGTTGTTGCCGATGTCGATGACGTAGGGGCGGATCTCGTTCAGGGGGATGGCATCGCCGGCGCGGAAAGCCCCGGCCAGGGTGTCGCTGGCGCCGGCGGCCCACAGGTCGGCGTTGACCGGCACGCCCAATTGCGCCACCCACACATCGGTGGCATGCAGCATGAAGTCCTCATAGGGCAGCAGGGCAAAGCCGCCGGCACCCCATTCGGTGCCCCAGGAGTTCTGCACCACGAAACCCTGCGCCGTGTAGCCCACCAGCGCCACGGCATGGCCGCTGTCGGCACGGCCCTTGCGCTGGATCACCGGCAGCGTCAGCCCGCCCCGCCCGCGGCCGGACCCTTTCGTGCCCGTCACCATCACGCTGATGGGGCCGGGAACATCCCAGCCCTCATGCACCATCAGCGTGGCATACACCGCTCCGGTTTCGGCGAGTGCGGCATGCACGTCGCGCACATGGCGAAAATCCACACGGTAGTAGGCGCCGCCCGGCACGCGCATGGCCTCGTCGGCACGCGCCTGGTCGAAGTGACTGGCGCCATGCAGATCATCCGGCCAGCCGGACTGGCTGCACACGCCGTGGCGCGACCAGGCCTTCATCGCCCCACGGGCCGATGAGCCCTCATAGGCCTCGCCCGGCCATTCATCGTAGCGGCGCGCCAGTTCGTAGAGCATGCGCGGGCTGACCTGGACGTGGGGCGACGCAGCCCCACCCCGCACCGGACGCTGATGCAGCAGGTAGTTGATCACCGCAGCCAGTGCGAAGCCGGTGCAGGCGCCTTCACTGCCCTGGTTGAGCACTTCAGGCACGCGGGCACAGTTCACCAACTGGTCAGGCAGCGCTGCCAGGGTCGGCTGGTAAGTCCAGTCGCGCAGGTCGATGCGGTCGGGAAAGACATCCAGCTTGCGGCCCATGCGGGCACCGGCATCGGCCGGGCCTTGTGCCGGCATCCGGGGACGCTTCATGGCGGGCTGTGCTGTGACGATGCGCTTCCCGGCCTTGCGCCGGGGTGCTGCCATTGCAGAAACCATGGAACCCTCCCGCTCAATGGTGATGCGTTGAAGACCTCCGCTGCAGGAAGCGCCGCCACGCGTGCAGGGCCCCTGCGGGAGCAGCGATATTAAATCTTGAATGGGCAGCCTGCCAGCGCCGTGGGGAAGGCGGATTCTTGAAAATGCTGATGGTTCACCCTGTCTTTCTGATCACATTCCTTTCCTTTACCTAATAATCAATGGATATATCGCACAGAATTGATCATAATCATGCGGCCGGAAAACCACGCCACCCCACTTGGAAAGTAAGCCGTGGAGCCCCCCGGCAAGGGCCATTCCCCACCCCTTCGGCACCACCGTATCCGGGAAATTGTTCAAGAACGTCGGTAAGGCCCGCGCGGAATAGCCCCAGGCAGGCGATGCGGATCGGAAGACCGCAACAGAAACGACAAACGCCCATCCCGTGCCCGGGATGGGCGTCGCCAGGTGACCATCAGGTAACCATCAGGTAAGGGCGGGCAAGCGACTCCAGTAGCGGCGGCGGCCCTTGCTACAGCGTTGGATTTGCAGGTTGCGGTTTTTGCTCTGAGGCTTTGCGGGCCTGGCGCAGTGACTTTTCGTGGCTGGCCGCACCGCGCCTTTGCGCGCCTCTCCGGCCTTGCTCCCTTTCGGCCTGCATGGCGGCCTCACCAATAGCGCCTTGCGGGCAGGGGCGGGGCCGCATCCCGGGACCCTGGTGACCATCGATTTGTCCGGCGCCGCCGCCCACTGCGGTGCCCAATTCATCTCTCAGACCCGAACTGCCGCCGGCAGCACGGGAGCCCGACCCGACCTTGTCCCTGGCGCGCACAACCTCCTTGAATCCGCCACATCAGAAGGAGGTCTTTCAGTCTTCCTTGGGGACTTGTTCAGTCCTTCCCTATATTATTTGTGCCACACAGGGCAGCAGGCAGATTGCCTTGACCGTCTCGGTCAAATTCAGAATGAAGAACGAAAACAGCAGTCACACCCAAAGGAGGATGCCTTGAACATGCAAATGGCAGGATCAGCACGCCCGCGTCATTCCACCCGGACAGCCAAACCCGCAAGGCAGCGCAGCGGCAAACTGCAGAAATTGCTGCTGGCCGGATGTGCACTCCTCACCACCGCACTCGCAACGCCGGCTGCCTGGTCACAGAATTATCCCAACCGTCCGATACGCCTTGTTCTCCCCTTTCCGCCCGGGGGCGCCATAGACATCATGGGACGCATCGTCGCGCAAGGGCTTACGCCGAGGGCCGGCCAGACGGTGGTGGTGGAAAACCGCAGTGGCGCGGGCGGCCTGCTCGGCGCCGACGCGGTTGCCAAGTCACCACCCGATGGCTACACCCTGTGCTATTGCAGCGCCGGGGGAATGATCACCAGCCCCCTGATCATGGCCAAGCCGCCTTACGATCCGCGCCGTGATTTTGCGCCCGTCACGATGGTGGCCACCGTCCCCTACCTCGTGATGACGCACCCGACCGAGGGCCCGAGGAACATCCAGGACCTGATGTCGCGAGCCAGGCAAAGCCCGGGCAAACTCAATTTCGGTTCGGCTGGCGTGGGCAGCACCTCGCATCTGGCCGCCGCGATGTTTGTGTCGGCCGCCGGCATCGATGTGGTCCACGTCCCGTTCAAGGGCGCCTCCCAGGCCGCCAACGAATTGATGGCCAATCGGCTGCAATTCGTGTTCGAGGCCATCGGTAGCAGCGTGCAATACACACAAAGCGGACGACTCAAAGTCATCGGCCTCACAACGCTCTCGCGCTCGCCTATGCTGCCTGATGTGCCCACCGTCAGCGAACAAGGCCTGAGCGGATTCGAAATGACCGTGTGGCATGCCATCATGACGCCCGCTGGTGTGCCCAGGCCGGCCATAGACTGGCTCAACCGTGAAATCGGCGCCACCGTCAGCACCCCCGACGTACGCGAGCGCTTCGCCGCCGCCGGTGGTGAACCCAGCACCAGCACGCCTGAGCAACTGCGCGAGCGCATAGAGCGTGAGCTGTCACGCTGGGAACCAATACTGACCCGCCTGGGCCTGCGCGAAAAATAAGGAAGCACTTAGAGCACCTAACAGAATTGCCGTTAGGCCCCCTGCCTCAGGGGAGCGCGAGAGGATGTGTCCCCTCGCATGGTTAGACACTCTTAGTCAAACCGTCTCATCGGATGCTGGGTTTGTGCAGAGGGGTCTGCCCCTTGCCGCTCAGCAACTAGGGTCTGTTGACATTCAGCACGCGAGTGCGCCGGAGGTCCTGACTTCAGGG
>CAIPGJ010000258.1 GCA_903864555.1 uncultured Pseudomonadota bacterium
AGTTGCCACCGGATCGGGGTCACCTGCTCCGTGCCGTAACTCTTCCAACCACCGCGATCCAACACCGCCTGAATGCGGCGGCAGGCGTAATCCTCGCGGGACTCGGTCAGGTCCAACAACGCTTGTCGGCTCAGGGGCAGCAACGCCTGCCGCGCCCGGAACCACGGAGCCTGGGCGCGCTGCACAAGGGCAGTGGGTGTCCGCTGGTGCTTGGTGAAGTGGAGATCGGCGGCAATGCCCTTGAGGCGTGCCGCCAAGTCCGTGTCCCGTGCGGCCCAGTCCACGCGGAGTTGGACCTCAGTGGGCTTCGTTGCTCTCGGCGCATGACGCTTGAGCCAAATGCGGTCGGCGCGGTAGAGCCGAAAGTAGAGGGCGGGTTGCAGCAACCGCAGCGCCTTCACACCCAGCCCTGGGTTGGCGCGGACGTGTTCCAGCCACTGGGCCTGCGACGCGGCCAGTTCCGCCGTGTGGTCCTGCTTCTGGTAAATCTTGGCGGTGCTGACGGCGCGTGCGCCGATGGTGCGCGGGAGGGCCAGGTCCAGCTTGGTCGCCTGGCGCTTGACGGTGATGGGGTCGACACCGAGTTCCCGGGCCATGCTCCGCAGGCTGAACTTGGGGTTGCGCCACATGCGGCGGAGCCGACGCTGCCAAAGGTTTCCGTATTGGGGTGTCATGTGGCTATTCTTGGTTTGGCACTTCGACCCAAGCTGCATCGACTCGGTGCTCCACGACTACGCGGGTGTGCTGTAGGGGCATGAACCGAGCAGAGCTGCGCTCACGGGCCTCGCCAATATACCGGCGCTCAACCCAGGCCTCCAGCCCGTGGTGGATGGAGGAACCTCCGGTTTCAGGCAGAAGTGGAACCAGCGGGTCCTCAGGATCCCGTGTGGCATATACCAGCGCCCCGAATAGCGTCTCGAACCGGCGGGTTAGTCGCGGTCCTCGTCCGACATTACGCACGCGGTAGTGGCCGAGGCGTGGGCATTCGGGTAACGCGGCCATCCGCGTGCGAATGTTGGTGATGAATTTATGGCGTTTCGCGGTCATGCAGTCAGCTCCATGCAGACTTCGGGACGCAGCTTGTCGGTGCGCTCCCGCCACTCCCGGCCACAGGTGGTGCAGGCATAGTCCGCCATCATGCAGCGGGAGCTGGATGAGTATTGGTGGGCTGTGGCGGTCACGGGCAGGTGGCGTTGGCTACAGAGCGGATTGCCGCAGGCAGAGATGGGAAGCGCCGGCGCGGCCGGAGCTTTGGCAGTGAAGAACTCTTCCAGCGTGGTGTCCAGGGCAGCGAGGAATAGGAGGTGGCGAGTCGGCGCGTGGGCTTGGTCCTTGTTGAGCAGGTGGGCCACCCAGGTCTTCTCGGGCTTGTTGCCCAGTGAGGAGTTGATAAGGGCGAGGTAGTCATCCGGGAGGGCCTTCTTGATGTGGGCGACCAACTCGGCCAGTCGAATCTGGCCGCCCGGAGTCGTGAAGCCCTTGGCGGCGACCAGGCGGCGGTGTGCCTCCATGGGGCTGACGCCCTCGGGGAGCTGCCAGACCTTGCTGAGCAGGGCTTCGCCGAGGCGGGCCACTTTCAGGAGGATTGGTTCCGTGCAGGGCTGGGCTTGCTTGATGCGCTGGGGTGGAGCGTGGAACGTCTGACGAGCCAGGCCCCGCGGGATGTCGCTGTTCTCCAGCCGGACCTGATGCGTCGGGCAAACCTCGATGCCGGTGATCTGGTGGAGTCGGTGCCAATAAGGCTTGAGTCGGGTTCGGCCCTCCTTCCCGTCAATCGTGGGCTCGCGAAGTTCGCGGCTGAGGCACTCTGGGCAGTAGCGCAGGAAGCGTTGGATGGGGACGCCGCCCGTGGTGATGCCGGCGAGGATGTGCAGGCCATTGCCATCCTCATGGAGCATGCGCTCCCGGATCAAGGCGGCGCGTCCGGGTGGCAGGAACGGGGCATACCACGGGAACAAGGTGAGTTCCTCGACGATGTGGTGACACCATGCAGGTCGGCCAACGGCGACGGTCTTGAGGTGGGCGAGGCGGCCGGGCAGTTCGAGGGTGGCGGTGGCAGTCGTGACGCCGAAGAACTCCTCGATGACCGCCTTCTGGTCGGGGTAACCCATGTGGCGCTGGCGGCGCGCGGCCAGACTGTAGAGCAGTTCGTCTTGGAAGGGGTTGTCGAGTCCATGAACCAGCGGTGGGCGGCTTGCCATGCCGCGTTCGTGGTTCCGCGTAGCGGGGCGTTGTTGGCGACTTTATTAACGGAGGCTGGCCGGACGCCGGCGCGTGGCAGCGGTCATTGCGGACTTTATTAACTGGCCGTTGGGAGGGGCCATGCGGATTCCCGCGAGAATCAGGAAGTTACGTTGGTGACTTTATTAACGACGGACACCGCTGTTGGTGTCACCACAAGCTGGCCGCCAAAGCAAATTTGGCGGGGTGTTCCGCAATAGGCGGGTGGTTCAAGCGCAGCTTCGGCCTAGGCTGGCTGCGGTTGGGGAAGCAAAGC
>CAIPGJ010000259.1 GCA_903864555.1 uncultured Pseudomonadota bacterium
CAGGCTGTTGAAGCGGCAGCGCAAGTGGCCCCGAGAAATCCTGAGGTGGCCAAAGGCCTGGTCAACGGCGTGTTGCGCGCTTATCTGCGCCAGCAGGAAACCCTCAACACCAGGCTGGAAGGGTCAGAGACAGCGCAATGGCTGCATCCGGCGTGGTGGATTGCCCGCGTCAAGGCCGACTGGCCCTCGCATTGGCAGGGCGTGCTTTTGGCTGGTAACGAGATTCCGGGCATGACGCTGCGTGTCAATGCGCGACGGGCACGGGTCGACGATGTTCTTGATCGGCTTCAGGCTGCCGGTCTGGATGCCCGGCCATTGGGTGGACAGGCGATACGCCTGTCGCGTCCGGCTGCCGTGGAAAAACTGCCGGGCTTTTTTGCCGGCGAGTTCTCCGTGCAGGACTGGGGGGCACAGCAGGCGGCGCTTTTGCTCGATGTGAAACCCGGCATGCGAGTGCTGGACGCCTGTGCGGCGCCAGGCGGCAAGGCGGCGCACATCGCCGAGATCGCAGATTGTGAACTGGTGGCCATGGATGTTGATGCCGAGCGACTGCAGCGTGTCAGCGAGAATCTGGAGCGCCTTGACCTGCTCGCGCTGGTGCAACAAGGAGATGCCCTGGCGCCGGCGGCGACCCTGGGTGGATCAGCGCGTTTTGACCGCATCCTGGCCGATGTTCCCTGTTCCGCCAGCGGTGTCGTGCGCCGCCATCCTGACGTGAAGTGGTTGCGGCGCGACTCCGACATCGCCCGTTTTGCCACCACACAACAGGCCATGCTCGAAGCCCTGTGGCCACTGCTCAATCCTGGCGGCCGTCTGCTGTATGCGACCTGCTCGGTATTCCGCCAGGAGAACGAGCGCCAGATTGACGGCTTTCTCTCACGGCATGAAGACGCGCGCAACCTGGATCCGGGGGATGCACCTGCCCATCTGGTGTGGGCTTCACCCGGCCAGATTCTGCCCGGCCCCCTGAGCGACGGCTTCTACTACGCGTTACTGGAAAAGGTGGCCTGATGCGCCTGGCGGCCCTTTTCCTGGCCTTGTTGCTGGGTATCGCGGGCGTCCCTCCGTCGGCGCGGGCCAGCTCCATTGAGGTGATTTCGGTTTCACTCGAGCAAACCGATGACGGCTATGCGGTCAACGCCGGCTTCGACGTGAAGCTCACGTCGCGCATTGCCGAAGCGTTGCAGAGCGGTGTCTCGCTGTACTTTCTCGCCGAGTTCGAGTTGGTTCGCCCGCGCTGGTACTGGTTCGACGAAAAGACCGTTGCCAGCCGGCTGCAGTACCGGCTGACCTACCATGCGCTGTCTCGCCAGTACCGGTTGTGGACAGGGACGCTGCACCAGCCTTTCGGCACGCTGGACGAAGCCCTGCGTGTGCTCGGCCGCATACGCGCTTGGCTGGTCCTTGAGCGCGAGCAGCTCAGTCCCGGGCAGACCTACCAGGCTGCCGTGCGCATGCGCCTGGATGCGACGCAGCTACCCAAGCCTTTCCAGCTCTCCGTCATCACCTCGCGTGAATGGACACTGGAATCGGAATGGAAGCGGTTTTCCTTCGCACCGGTGCGTCCCGAGGAGAGGACCGGGCGATGACCTATGCACTCATCATCAGCGCCGCGCTCGGCACCATCCTGTTGTTCCTGCTCGCCGCGGCGAGCAGCAACAGCGCGCTGTTCGCAGAGCACTATCCGCTGCTGCTCGGGCTGAATGCAGCCATTGCCGCGGCGCTGCTTGGCCTGGTCATCTATCAGCTGGCCCTGCTGGCACGGCAGCGCCGCGCCCGGGTATTCGGCTCGCGGCTGACACTCAGGGCGCTAATGATGTTCGCCGCAGTGGCGGTGGTGCCAGGCCTGCTTGTTTACATGGTCTCGGTGCAGTTCCTTACCAAGAGCATCGAGTCCTGGTTCGATGTGCGCGTGGACAAGGCACTGGAGGGCGGCCTCACCCTGGGGCGCACCGCCATCGACTCCCTGCTCGCCGAGCTGGGTTCCAAATCGCGCAATATGGCCCTGGAATTGTCCGACCTGGCGGATGCGGAGCAGTCCGGTGCCCTCAATCGTCTGCGTGAAAGGGCGGCTGCCGACGATGCCCTGTTGATGACCACCGGTGGTCGCGTCATCGCCGGCGCGAGCCGCGAGCTGGGCAAGCTGCTGCCGCCCATGCCATCGCCGTCCCTGGTGCGACAGGCGCGCGCCAATCGTGGATATGCAGCCATCGAACCCGATGGCGAGAAGGGCCTGATGCTGCGCGTCATCTCGCCGCTGAGCAGCCTGCGCCTGTCCGACGAGCCGCGCTTGCTGCAGCTCACGCAGCCGGTGCCGGCTTCCCTGGCAGAGACGGCAGAGAACGTGCAGGCCGTCTATCACGCCTACAAGGAGCTTTCGCTGTCGCGACAGGGCCTCAAGCAGATCTACATCCTCACCCTTACGCTGACCCTGCTGCTGGCACTGTTCGGCGCACTGGCGCTGGCCTTTCTCCTCTCCCGCCGCCTGTCCCAGCCGTTGGCTGTGCTGGCTGAGGGCACGCAGGCCGTGGCACGGGGTGACTTCACTGCGCGTGTGCCTGTCACCAGCCGCGATGAACTGGGCATACTGACGCAGTCCTTCAACAGCATGACTTCGCAACTGGGCGATGCCCGATCGGCTGCCGAGAAAAGCCGTTCCGCCCTGGAGATAGCCAAGGCCCACCTTGAAAGCATCCTGGTCAATCTGTCTGCCGGCGTGCTGGTGTTCGATGGCGCACTCAGGCTCACTATTGCCAATCGTGGCGCTGCACAGATATTTAAGGACGACCTTTCGGTGCTCACCGGAACGCCCCTGCAGCAATGGCCGAAGCTGCGTGAACTGGCCAGGGCCATCGAGGAAGCCTTCGATACCCACCAGGCGGCCGACTGGCAGCGACAGCTTGATCTGGCCGCCACCGGATCCACCCTGCTGTTGCGAGGCTCCGCCCTGCCCGAGTCCAGTGGCGGGGGCTATGTCGTGGTGTTTGATGACATCACCCAGTTGATTGATGCCCAGCGTGCCACCGCCTGGGGCGAGGTGGCGCGACGGCTTGCGCACGAGATCAAGAATCCACTGACCCCGATACAGCTGTCGGCCGAGCGCGTGCAGGCCAAACTGGCCGGCAAGCTGCAGCCCGAAGATGCTGCGGTGATCGAGCGCGCCGTGCGCACCATCGTCACCCAGGTGTCATCCATGAAGAATATGGTGGATGATTTCCGTGAGTATGCCCGTCCACCCGCGCCTCAGCTGGCGCCGATAAGCCTCAATGAACTGGTTGCGGAAGTGTTGATTCTCTACGAGACCTCCGGTCCGCCCGTCAACCTGCAACTGGCGCCGGACCTGCCGTTGGTCCGGGGTGACCCCACCCAGTTGCGCCAGGTGTTGCACAACCTGCTGCAGAATGCCCAGGATGCCCTGTCCGGCTCGCCCTCGCCGCGCATAGACATGGTGACCGAGTGTCGTGACGCGAGGGTCTGGCTTAAGGTGAGCGACAACGGCTGCGGCTTTCCGGAAAGCATCGTCAAGCGTGCCTTCGAACCCTATGTCACCACCAAG
>CAIPGJ010000260.1 GCA_903864555.1 uncultured Pseudomonadota bacterium
GGCACTGCAGACAGATTCGCAGATACCAGACCTTTATCCGCAAATCGGTGAAGAACCTTTGACAAGGGGGTAAACCGGGCTGTCCCCGGAAATTGACGAAGAACCTTTGACAAGGGGGTAAACCTCGCCGCAGCCACGTCTCCCCGGAAATCGGGGATGCCGCCCTGTTGGAAGCAAACTCAGGAGCGGGCAGCTCGTTGCAGGCGGTCCAGGACGCCCGCCCAGGCGGGGCTGGTCGGAGGCGATTCGACCAGAATGGTGTCTGCCCCGGTCAAGTCCAGGGTGCGCAGGTGGGCGTACAACCCTCTGGCATAGGAAGTGGCCACCGCGGGCACCACGATGGCCTGCCCGGCAGGCAGACGCGGCACCGGGATCTCCAGCAGCAAGGCGGCCAGCCGTTTGCCCTTGCTGGTGGACAGCACTTCGATGATTTCCGTGCGACGCAGGAGGCGCAGTTTGGCACGGGGGGCGTAGTGTGCCGGCAAGGTGCCAGGCGCCCTGGAGGAGGAACTGTCGCCCTCTGCCAGTGATACACCGGCAACGGTCTCGATCTCTGCTGCAGTAATCCTGCCCGGACGCAGCAGCACCGGAGCGGCTCCGGAACAATCGACGATGGTGGACTCTATGCCCACGTCGCATGCGCCCTCGATGATGCCGTCCACAGCTGAGCCAAGGTCGGCCCGGACGTGGTCAGCACTGGTGGGACTGATCTTGCCAAAGCGGTTCGCCGAAGGCGCCGCGATACCTCCCCCGAAGGACTGCAGCAGTTCGAGCGCCTGCACATGACCCGGCACCCGCAAGCCCACACTGGACTGACCACCGGTGAGGGCATCGGACACGCCCTCGGCACGCGGTAGCACCAGGGTCAGCGGGCCGGGCCAGAACTTCTGCGCCAGGCGCTTGGCATAGTCGGGCACCTCGCTCGCCCAGTGCACCAGTTCCTCGGCAGAGGCAATGTGGACGATGACTGGATGGTCGGCAGGGCGCCCCTTCACCTTGTACAGGCGCGCCAGCGCCTGTGGATTGCGGGCATCAGCACCCAGCCCGTAAACCGTTTCTGTGGGAAAGGCCACCAGGCCGCCACGCTGGAGGATGGCAACGGCCTCCGCCACGGACACAGCCCCAGTCCCTTGAGGCGCCACGTCAACTACCGCCACTGCCGGCTCGGAGGCCACAGGTGAATCAGATTCGGATTGCGACAATGCGTCTTGCCAATCGGTAAATGAGGGAGGAAACCGGGAGAACCAAAGCTCAGTCAGGCAGCTTGGCCGCCAGGACGGCCTTGGTCTGCCGCTCGCGAAATGCCACGAGCTTGCGGGCGATGTCGACATCGCTCAAGGCCAGCATGGCCACGGCAAACAAGGCCGCGTTGGCTGCGCCGGGTTCGCCAATGGCAAAGGTCGCCACCGGGATGCCTTTGGGCATCTGCACCATGGACAGCAGTGAATCCATGCCCTGGAGATACTTCGACGGCATAGGGACACCCAGCACGGGCAAGGTGGTCTTGGCTGCCACAACGCCGGCCAGATGCGCCGCACCGCCAGCGGCCGCGATGAAGCAGCGCACACCCTGCTTTTCAGAGCTTTCGATCCAGTCATGCAGGGCATCGGGGCTGCGGTGCGCAGAGAGCGCGCGGGCATCGTAGGGAATGCCAAATTCCTTGAGCTGCTTGGCGGCCTGGGACATGACATCCCAATCGCTGGTGCTGCCCATGACGATGCCGACGACAGGCTTGGCTTTTGCCATTACGACTCCAGGTCCTTTCCGGTGAGACGCTTGAGCGCCTCGCGGTACTTTTCCGTGGTTTTTTCGATCACTTCCGCGGGTAGCCGTGGGGCCGGAGCCTTCTTGTTCCAATCCAGCGTTTCCAGATAATCGCGGACATATTGCTTGTCATAGGAGGGCGGGCTGGAGTCAGGACGATACTGATCAGCCGGCCAGAAGCGGGAGGAATCCGCGGTCAGGATTTCATCGATCAGGATGAGGTTGCCGGCATTGTCCAGCCCAAACTCGAACTTGGTGTCCGCGATGATGATGCCGCGCTCCCGGGCGTAATCCGAGGCTTCCCGGTATAGGCGGATGCTGACCTCGCGAACCTTGGCAGCCAGTTCACTGCCCACCTTGGCTTCCATCTGGTCAAAAGCGATGTTCTCGTCGTGGTCGCCGACATCGGCCTTGGTGGCCGGGGTGAAGATCACTTCGGGCAGCTTGTCGGCCTGGCGCAGGCCGGCCGGCAGGGTGATGCCGCAGACTGCACCGCTTTGTTGGTAGTCCTTCCATCCGGAGCCGATCAGGTAACCACGGACCACCGCTTCGATGGGCAGGGGTTTCAGCCGCTTCGCGACAATGGCACGCCCGCGCACCTGGGCCACTTCCGCCTCGCCCTTCACCACGGTTTCTGGCGCGATACCGGTGAGATGGTTGGGTACCACGTGCTTGAGTCGCTCGAACCAGAAGTTGGCCAGCTGGTTGAGCACCTGCCCCTTGCCGGGGATGGGGTCATCCAGCACCACATCGAAGGCGGATAACCGGTCAGAGGTGATGATCAGCAGGTACTCGTCGCTGACCGCATACATGTCGCGAACCTTGCCCCGCGACAATAGCGGCAGGCTGGTCAGGGAGGACTTGAGCAAAGTGGATACCAAAATATGCTCCCTCGGCTCAAGCAGATTTTTCAAGCGCGGCGCTGTACTTGCCCATGGCGGCCAGGCCGTTCATGCGGGCGCGATGGATCTGCGCCACCTGGGCAGCCGCCACTTTCGCCGAAGAACCGCCCCAGGTCTTCAGCGCAGCGGCCTGCAAGGCGCGGCCGTAGGAGAAGGTCAGTGCCCAGGGCAGGCTGGAACCGCCCATCCTGTTCATGGCATCGAGGTGCGCGGTCGCGAGCTGATCGCCCTGACCGCCCGAGAGGAAAGCAATGCCGGGCACGGCAGCGGGGACACAGCGCTTGAGCACACGCAGGGTGCGCTCGGCTACTTCGTCCACGCTCGCCTGGCGGGCATTTCCAGCGCCGGCCACGATCATCGAGGGCTTGAGCACCATGTGCTCGAGGACGACACGCTGGTTGTACAGCGAGTCGAACACGGCATTCAGGGTCCACTCGGTCACTTCCTCGCAACGATCAATGCTGTGATTGCCATCCATCAGCACTTCCGGCTCAACGATGGGCACCAGCCCCTGCTCCTGGCAGATGGCGGCGTAGCGCGCCAGCGCATGGGCGTTGGCCCAGATGCAGGAGGTGGACGGGATATTCTTGCCGATGGTGATGACGGCGCGCCATTTGGCAAACTTGGCACCCAGTTTCACATACTCGGCGCAGCGCTTGCCCAAGCCATCCAGTCCTTCGGTGACGGTCTCGCCCCGACACAGGGCCATGTCCTTGGCGCCGGCATCCACCTTGATGCCGGGCATGACGCCCTGCTTTGCCAGCAGTTCAGTGAACGGCGTGCCATCGGCCGATTTCTGGCGGAGGGTTTCGTCATAGAGGATGACACCGCTGATGTGCTTGCCCAGGTTCTTCGCCGTGAACAGCAGGTCGCGGTAGGCGCGGCGGTTCTCTTCGGTGTTCTCGACATGGATACTGTTGAAGCGCTTTTCGATGGTGCCGGTGGATTCGTCAGCCGCAAGGATGCCCTTGCCCTTGGCCACCATGGCCTTGGCGATTTGTGCAAGATCGTTAGTGCTCATTCTGTCTCCGGAAGACGTCGTCTAATAAATGGGATTGCTGGGATAAGACCTGGGAAAGGCCTTGATTTTACCGTCTGGGCAGGCCCCTCTGCATGGCCAGAATCTACTGTGCCGAGAGCTTGCCACGCTCGCCCACGCGCACGATCTTCATGGTATTCGTGCCGCCCGAATACCCGATCGGGTCGCCGATGGTCAGGACAATCAGGTCCCCGTCCTGGACCACGCCATTGTCGACCAGCACCTTCTCGGCTTCGGCCAGCAGTTCCTCCCGGTCATGGCCGACATACTTGACCATGAGCGGATAGGTGTCCCTGAACAGGGAGGTGCGATAGCGTGTGGCGGTCTGGGAGGTCAGCGCGTAAATCGGTACCCCGCAATTCAGGCGCGACATCCACAGCGCAGTCGAGCCCGACTCGGTGAGGGCCGCAATGGCGTTGACCTTGAGATGGTAGGCCGTGAACAGCGCCGCCATGGCGATCGACTGGTCAACGCGGTTGAACACGCGGTTGAGGAAATCCTGGTCCAGCGTCACCGGCTGCGTCTGTTCCGCCTCGATGCAGATCCGCGACATGGCCTCGACCACGGCAACCGGGTACTGCCCGCTGGCGGTCTCGGCAGACAACATGACCGCGTCGGTGCCATCGAGAACGGCATTGGCCACATCCGACACTTCCGCTCGGGTCGGCACCGGGCTGGAGATCATGGATTCCATCATCTGGGTGGCCGTGATGGTCACTTTGTTCATTTCACGTGCCATGCGGATCATGCGCTTCTGCAGGGCGGGTACCGATGCGTCGCCCACTTCCACGGCCAGATCGCCGCGCGCCACCATGATGCCGTCGGAAGCGGACATGATGTCGGCCAGTGTCTGGGGTTGCACTGCCTCTGCACGCTCGATTTTCGCAATCAGGAAAGCATTGCCGCCCGCCTCTTGCATCAGGCGGCGCGCCTGGGCCATGTCGGCGCCGGACACGGGAAACGACACCGCCAGATAGTCCACATTGACGGATGCGGCGGTGCGGATGTCTTCCATGTCCTTGGGGGTCAGCGCCGGCGCGGACAAGCCACCGCCCTTGCGGTTGATGCCCTTGTTGTTGGACAGCACACCGCCATGTATGACCTTGCAGCGGACTTTCTCGCCATGCACGTCCAGCACCTCGAAGACGATACGGCCGTCGTCAAGAAGCAGGATGTCCCCGGCCAGCGAATCCCGCGGCAACTCCTTGTAATCCAGGCCCACGCCATCCTGGTCGCCGAGTTCGCGCTCGGCATCCAGGATGAAGATGTCTCCGGGTGCCAGGGTGATCTTGGTGTCTTTGAACTTGCCTATGCGGATCTTCGGGCCCTGCAGGTCGGCCATGATGCCGATGGTGCGGCCCGTGCGGGTGCCGATCTCGCGCACCATCTCAACCCTGGCGATGTGATCAGCCGCTTTGCCATGGGAGAAATTCAGCCGAACCACATCCACGCCGGCTTCAAACATGCGCTCGAGGGTGGCCTGATCACTGGAAGCAGGACCCAGGGTGGCAACGATCTTCGTGCGTTTCTGCATGGCGTGCTTGCTTCCCGGCTATCAGCGTGTTGCGGCGCGTTGTTCGAGCACGTCGATGGCCGGAAGTTTGCGCCCTTCCAGAAACTCCAGAAATGCGCCGCCGCCCGTGGACATGTAGGAAATTCGGTCTCCGACCCCGTATTTGGCGATCGCGGCCAGTGTATCTCCGCCACCCGCCATTGAATATCCGGGAGAGGCGGCAATGGCTTCAGCCATGACCCGGGTGCCCTCGCCGAACTGGTCCCACTCAAAGACCCCGACCGGCCCGTTCCAGACGATGGTTCCGGCCATGGTCAGCATGCCCGAAAGCGCCTTCGCCGTCTGCGGGCCGATGTCGAGGATCATGTCGTCTGCGTCGATGTCCTTGACCAGCTTGGTCTGGGCACGGGCTTCCGCAGAAAACGCCTTGGCCACCACCACGTCAATGGGCAGCGGCACCTGTCCGCCTTTGGCCAACACGGTGGCCATCACCCGTTTGGCCGAATCCAGCAGATCGGGCTCGGCCAGGGATTTACCGATGCGGGCACCCGTGGCCAGCATGAAGGTGTTGAGAATGCCGCCTCCGACGATCAACTGGTCCACCTTTCCAGCCAGGGACTCCAGCACCGTCAGCTTGGTGGACACCTTGGACCCCGCGACGATGGCCACCAGCGGGCGGGCCGGTTTTTCCAGGGCAATCGTGAGGGCGTCAATCTCTGCGGCCAGCAGCGGGCCGGCACAAGCGACAGGCGCGTATTTCGCGATCCCTTCAGTGGTGGCCTCGGCGCGATGAGCCGTACCGAATGCATCATTCACATAGACATCGCAAAGGGCCGCCATGCGGCGCGACAGACCTTCGTCGTTTTTCTTCTCGCCCTTGTTGAAGCGGCAGTTCTCCAGCATGACCAGATTGCCGGGCTGGACCGAGGCGGAATCGAATCCGCCGTCTGCCCAGTTGGCCACCAGAGGCACCGGTCTTCCCAGCAGTTCGGCAAGTTTTGCCGCCATGGGCGCCAGCGACAACCGGGGGTCGAATTCCCCTTCCTTGGGCCGGTCCAGATGGGAAGTCACCATCACGCAGGCGCCGGCCTTCAACGCCGCCGCGATGGACGGCGCCGAGGCGCGTATGCGGGTGTCGTCGGTGATGTTGCGGGCATCGTCCTGAGGAACGTTGAAGTCAACCCGGATGAAGACCCGTTTGCCCGTCAGATCCAGGTCTGACATTCTCAATACATGCACGTCCCTGCTCCCGGTTCAGCGCTTGCCGCGCAGGCGCCAGGCAACGGGCAGCACCATCACGGCCAGGGCTGTCTTGAACAGGGTCGCGGCCCAGAAGGGCATCAAGCCGACCTGCAGGGCCTTTTCCCATCCCATCAGGGTGGCCAGCCAGGCGGCGCCCATGCCCAGAATCAGGGCATGGCCCAGCAGCATGGCCACCATCACTTTGGCGACGCTGCGGTCCCAACCCCGTTGTGCCAGCCAACCGCAGGCAGCCGCAGCGACGACGAATCCGGCCAGATAGCCTCCAGTCGGGCCGGTCATGTAAGCCAACCCTATGCCGCGCTCAGGCGTTCCAGCGAAAACCGGGAAACCCATCGCGCCCTCGGCCAGATACATCAGCATGGTCGCCGCACCGAGCTTCCAGCCGTAAGCCATGCCCAGCACCAGGACAACAAAGGTCTGCATGGTCATCGGGACAGGCCAGAACGGAATCTGGATCTTGGCCGACAGCGTCATCAACAGGGAACCGGCGAAGGCCAGTACCAGGGCACGGCCCCATGCACGATCGGCATCGGGTGAGCCGGCGGTGGTGCCGGATACCGGCCAGAGAGCCGCCGCGAGTGTGGGCATGTTGGTCAGGGTTGTCATTTTTTGTCCTTCTCCTTTAATGAGGTTGAAGACTGCTGCTTACTGTTGCTTCTTGACACTTTGAACGACGGGAGACTTCCACGTCATGTCGAGCCATACGGCACTTGAAGCACCGCATGGCTTGATCAGTCGGGCTTACTTGGCGCCCATCAGTGCAACCGTGGTGTCCAGCATGCGATTGCTGAATCCCCACTCATTGTCATACCAGGAGGACACCTTGACCAGCGTTCCCGAGACCTTGGTGAGGGTGGCATCGAAGGTCGACGAAGCCGGGTTGTGGTTGAAGTCCACCGAAACGAGCGGGGCGGTGTTGTAGTCGAGTATGCCCTTGAGCGTGGTGTCAGCCGCCTGCTTCACCACCTTGTTCACCTCATCGACGCTGGTCTCGCGCTTGGCCACGAAGGACAGGTCGACCAGGGAGACATTGATGGTGGGAACCCGAATGGCAAAACCATCCAGCTTGCCATTCAGGTGCGGCAGCACCAGGCCGACAGCAGCAGCAGCGCCGGTCTTGGTCGGGATCATGGACATGGTGGCCGAACGGGCGCGACGCAGGTCCTCATGGTAGACGTCGGTCAGCACCTGGTCATTGGTATAGGAATGAATCGTGGTCATCAGCCCGGTCACCACGCCGATGCCATCATCCAGCGCCTTCACCATCGGCGCCAGGCAATTGGTGGTGCAGGAGGCATTGGATATCACGGTATGCGCGGCCTTGAGCGTCGCATGGTTGACGCCATAGACGATGGTGGCATCCACATCCGAACCACCGGGCGCGGAAATCACCACCTTCTTCGCCCCGGCAGTCAGGTGCGCGGAAGCCTTTTCCTTGGAGGTGAAAAACCCGGTGCACTCCAGCACTACATCCACGCCCAATTCCTTCCAGGGCAGCTCGGCAGGATTGCGCTTGGCGCAGACACGGATGCGGTCGCCATTGACGACCATGCTGTCGCCGTCGACCGTGACCGTGCCGGGGAATTTGCCGTGGGCGGTGTCATACCGGGTCAGGTGCGCGTTGGTTCCCGCATCCCCCAGGTCGTTGATTGCCACGATCTTGATGTCGTACTTGTTGCCCGACTCGTAGAACGCCCTCAGGATGTTGCGTCCGATGCGCCCATAACCGTTGATTGCCACCTTGATAGTCATTGTTGAGACTCCATTGTTCCGTTGTTCCAATGTTCCAATGTCACGCCGACACGATCGCGGTCAGCCGTTCACCACGCGCTTCACCGCAGCTGCCACATTCTCCGCGGTGAAACCAAAAAGCTTAAACAATTCCCCGGCCGGCGCCGATTCACCGTAGCGGTCGATGCCGATCACGGCACCCCGCGTTGAGTCGACCGCCCCGACATACTTGCGCCAGAAATCGCTGGTACCCGCCTCGACCGCCACACGGGGCAGGTCCGGTGGCAACACCGAAGCGCGGTAGGCGGCGTCCTGGCGGTCGAACACCGTGGTGCTGGGCAAGGAAACAACGCGCACCGGGATGCCTTCGCCGGCCAGCAGTTTCTGTGCCGCCACTGCCAGTTGCACTTCCGAGCCGGTCGCCAGGATGACTGCGCGGGCACTGTCAGCATCGGCCAGCACATATCCACCGCGTCGCACTCCGGAGAGGGTGGCCGCTGTATGTTGCTGCGGCGGCAGGTTCTGGCGCGACAGCAATAAGGCCGTCGGACCATCCTTGCGTTCCACCGAGGCAATCCAGGCCTGGGTTGTCTCCGCACCGTCACAGGGGCGCCAGACGTCCAGATGAGGAATGGCCCTCAGGCTGGCAGCATGTTCGACCGGCTGATGCGTCGGACCATCCTCGCCCAGGCCGATGGAATCGTGGGTGAAGACATAGATCGAGCGGATCTTCATCAGTGCCGCCATGCGCAGCGCATTGCGGGCGTAGTCAGAGAAGGTGAGGAAGGTTCCGCCGTAGGGAATGAACCCACCGTGCAAGGTAAGGCCATTCATGATTGCAGCCATACCGAACTCGCGCACGCCGTAGAAAAGGTAATTGCCACCGCCGACCTTGCCCACCGGCCTGGAGCCAGACCACATGGTGAGGTTGGAACCCGCCAGGTCAGCCGACCCGCCCAGCAGTTCCGGAAGGACCGGCGCCAGACCTTCGATGGCATTCTGGGAGGCCTTGCGCGTGGCGATGTTCTCCGCCTTGGCGACCACGGCCTCCAGAAACTGGCTGGCATGGGCCGTCCACTGGGCAGGCAATGGCCTCTCCCCGTTCATGCGACGGCTGAACTCCGCGGCCAGTTCAGGAAATGCCTGCTGATAACCGGAGAACACCTTCTTCCAGGTTGTTTCCCGGCGCGCGCCCTTGCGACGAGCGCTCCACGCCGAAGCGACAGCTTCAGGAATGACAAAAGGGGCGTGCGGCCAGCCCATCTGTTCGCGGGCAGCGGCGATTTCCTTGTCGCCCAGCGGCGCTCCATGGACACCACCAGTGTTGGCTTTGGTCGGCGCACCCTGGCCAATCACGGTCTTGCAGCAGATCAGGCTGGGTTTGTCGGTGACTTTCCTGGCCTTGGCGATGGCCCGGCTGACCGCAGCGACATCATGACCGTCCACATTGGCGATGACATGCCAGCCATAAGCAGCAAAGCGCTTGGGTACGTTGTCGGAATACCAACTGCCGATGGCGCCCTTCTCCGAGTCGATGGAGATGCCATTGTCGTCATAGAGGGCGATCAGCTTGCCCAGGCCCAGGGTTCCGGCGAGGGCACAGACCTCGTGGGAAATCCCCTCCATCATGCAGCCATCACCCAGGAACGTGTAGGTAAA
>CAIPGJ010000261.1 GCA_903864555.1 uncultured Pseudomonadota bacterium
GCAATCGCCAGTTCCACGCGTGTCTGCGGCATGAACAGCATGAAGCGATGCACGAACTGCGCGCCCGCCGAATGTCCGTAAAGGGTAAAGCCCTGCGCCGTCAATGCCTCGCCCGCGCGGACCTCATCGAACAAACCTTCGATGACCTGGAAGCCCCAGCGTTTTTCATCGGCATCGGTGACCCCGCCGAAACCATACTGGTCTCCGGGATAGGCTCTGGCGGAAAACTCCGGCACCAGCAGCAGGAAGCCATGGCGGTCAGCGTGCGCCGCCCAGCGGTCACGGTATTGCTGCGCATTGCGTTCCAGCCCGTGCATGACGAAGACGACGCGCGCTGCGCGTGGCATGCCCGGCGGCCGGTGATACCAGACGGTGAGCGGTTTGCCGGTGGCGGGGGCTGCGTAGGCGAAGCTGCCATTGCCCGGCTGCAGTTTCGGGGCAGCCGCCGTCGGGAGACAAAGCAGCAGGCTCAGGCAGAACAGCAGGGGCAGGCCAGCCAGCCTGGCCAGCCCCGCTGGCTGGCCGGTATGGCGGGGAAGGCCTGCCACCGACGACTTCAGTTGCGGTAGTCGGGGTGGAGCTGGTCCATCAGGCGGCGCATGGCATCCCAGGCGACGTCCTTCTTCGACTTGTCCTTGTCCGCACCCATCAATTGTGGCTTGACGATGGACTGGGCAGCGGTCTTGGCGATCTTCTCGACAATGTGCTGCGGCGGGATGTTGAGCTTGGTGCCGCCGGCCTGGGCCATTACCTGCACGGCGCAGGACTCCTCGAGCTTGCGCATTAACGCGAAGGCCTGACCTACCGTGTCGCCCGCAGCCAGCAGGCCGTGGTTGCGCAGGATCATGGCGTTCTTCGTGCCCAGTGCCGCGGCGATGCGCTCGCATTCCTCCGGGTCATCGGTGATGCCGTCGCAGTCGTAGTAGGCAACGCGGCCCTGCAGGCCCATCGAGGCCAGCGTCAGCGGCAGCAGTCCCTGTTCCTGCGCGGATACGGCCATGCCGGCGAAGGAGTGGGTGTGGATCACGCATTTCAGGTCTTCGCGCACGCGATGCACCGAGGCATGCACCACGAAACCGGGGGCGAACACCGGCCAGGGCGAGGGCACCAGCTTCTCGCCGTGCAGGTCCACCTTGAGCAGGTTGGAGGCATTGACCTCCTGGTACATCAGGCCGAAGGGATTGATCAGGAAATGCGCATCCGGTCCGGGTGAGCGCATCGAGATGTGGTTGTAGATGGAGTCGCGATGCCAGCCCATGTGCTCCACCGCACGATAGCAGCAGGCCAGTTCCTGGCGCGCCGCCCACTCCTCCGGTGAACAGTTGAGGGGGCTGCCGGTGCTGGGCTTGAGTTGCGCGGACATGGGGTTCTCCTTGTCAGGTCGTGGCGGGGTGCCGGGGGCGGGTGCTGGTTCCGGCGGGCGAGGCGCCATATTACGCGAGGTGGCCCGTTGTCGACGGAAATGAAAAAGCCCCGGACTGGCCGGGGCTTTCAGGGGCAAGCCACACGGACGGGTCAGTTGCCGGTATCGGCCTTGATATTGGCTTCCTTGATCACCTTGCCGTAGCGCTCCAGATCCACCTTCAGCAACTGCTCGAACTGGGGCACGGTGGTGGGGTAGGGATCGATGCCCTGCTTGTTCAACTGGTCCTTCACGTCGGCCATGCCCTGGGCCTTCTGGATCGACGCATTCAGCTTGAGGAGGATGTCGCGCGGCGTGCCGGCCGGGGCCAGCATGCCGAACCAGTTGTTGGCGACATAGCCGGGCAGGCCGGCTTCGGCGAAGGTGGGCATCTCCGGGATCACCGGATTGCGATGGTCGCCGGAAATGGCGATGGGGCGCACCTTGCCCGACTTCACGTGCGGCGCGAGGTTGACCAGGTTGTTGATGCTGGCCTGCACCTGGCCGCCGATCAGGTCGGTCATGGCCGGACCGCCGCCCTTGTAGGGGACCACGGTGAACTTGATGCCGGTGGCAACCATCAGCAGTTCGTTCACCAGGTGCTGCACCGTGCCCAGGCCCACCGTCGCGGAGTTGATCTTGCCGGGATTAGCCTTGGCGTAGGCGAGGAATTCCTTGAGATTTTTCGCCGGCAGGGACGGATGCACACCCAGCATGTAATCGCTGCGGCTGATGGCCGAGATGCCGGCGAAGTCCTTCAGCGTGTCATAGGGCAGCTTGGGCTGCAGCCAGTGGTTGATGACGAAGGAATTGGTGATGGTGAGGATGGTATAGCCGTCGGCCGGCGCACGCGCCATGGCTTCGGTGCCGATGATGGTGTTGCCGCCCGGCCTGTTGTCGACGATGAAGGACTGATTGAATTCCTCGGACATCTTCTGCGAGTAGATGCGCGTGACGGCGGTGGTGCTGCCACCGGGCGCATAGGGCAGGATGACACGCACGGGCTTGTTCGGGTAGTTGGCGGCACTCTGTGCGAGCGCGCCGGTGGCGATGCCCAGGGCAGCGCCGGCGCCCAGCAATCGGGCAATGGTCAGCATTTTTTTCATGGGTATTCCTTCCGGTAGGACACGCCCCGGACATGGCGGGGCGCTGTGGCACCTCCCTGCGGAGGCGGTTTTCAGCGGGGCAATTCTAATTCAATTGTCTGGCGGAACGGCTGTCTGGCGAGTCGCCACCAGCGGGCCGGATCGGGCTCAGGCAGTGCCGGGCGGATCGATCAGGCCGAGTGCCTGGCGGATGGCTGCGACGTCGGTGGGGCGGACCAGCGCATCCACTTCCTGCCCTTTGTCCAGGAAGATCAGCGTCGGCCACAGCTTCACCTTGAAGCTGCGTCCGAGGCGGCGGCCACTGCCATCCTCGACCTTGATGTGGCGCACGCCCGGGTGCATCGCCATGGCCTCGGCGATCAGCGGCTGGGCGCGCTGACAATGGCCGCACCAGGGCGTGCCGAATTCCAGCAGGGTCGGTTCCTGCAGGGCCTCGATCTCGTCGCGGGTGGGGCCGGGATTGGCGTAGTCCATGGGCGATCCGGATTCAAAGTACGTGCGGTCATTATAGGTACATGGCAGGGGCATGGCATCGGACCGGCGTGTGTGCAGCAGCGTCGGAAATCGGTTGACTTGTACCCTGGCCATCGCCGCTGGCGTGATGCCACCGGTGCCGTGCGCTTGTGGCTTTTCCTTTCGGGGCATGCGGTTCACAATCTGCCGGGCAATTGTCCTGACCAACCATTCAATCAATCAAAAGGGGGGAGATATGAGGCTGTTTGCATGTTTGACCGCGGGCCTGGGCCTGCTGGCGGTGGCCGCTCATGCCGATGACACCCGCGACACGCCCTGCCGCACCACACAGGAATGCGTGGAACAGGCCAACCGGCTGCGCGGTGTGGTGGCGCGCGATGAAACCAGTGCCATGGCCAAGGCCCAGGACCAGTTCTACTGGATGAGCCGCATCAACATGGCATCGACCGTGATGCTGGTGGAGAAGGGCATCATCCCGCCGGCGCTGGTGAAGACGGTGTCCAGCGGCGTACGCCATGCCATCGTGCAGGCCACCCAGCCAGGCGGCAAGCGGCCGGAAGATGTGCTGCAGCTGGAGCGCATCATCGAGGAGAAGTCCGGGCCTGAAGCAACGCTGGTGCATACCGGGCGCAGCCGGCAGGACATGTACGGGACCATACGCACCATGCGCGTGCGCCGTGCCGTCCTTGACACGGCCGACGCATTGATAGCCACGCGCCAGCAGCTGATCGACATTGCCGTCAGGCATACCGAGACCTTCGTGCCGGCCTACACCAACGGCGTGCAGGCCCAGCCCATCAGCTATGGCCACTATCTCATGGCCTTTGCCGACTCGCTCACCCGGGATGCGCAGCGCATCCGCGACCTGTATCCCCGGCTCAACCTGAGCCCCATGGGCACCGCGGTGTTGGCCAATTCGAGCTGGCCGTTGGACCGGCCGCGACTGGCCGAACTGCTGGGCTTCGACGGGCTTGTCGTGAATTCCTACGATGCCACCCAGGTCATCGCCATGGATGTCCAGCTGGAAGCGGCGGCCATCATGAGTTCGGTGGCGATCC